>NZ_JCBCBS010000046.1:0-74551 GCF_059864205.1 Pelovirga sp. | reverse complement strand
GCATCTTTCCCGCCTATGCCGGACTTCAGTATGAAGAATACCGGGAGCAGCTCAGCACCTGTCCAACCTTACGGGGGATCCTGGTCTGGTGTCAGACCGGTGGCTGGTCCCATTTTGACCGTTTGACCTTTCTTGACAACTCCTCCCCCTGGAATGAACTCAATACCGTCGCTGCCATCGAACTCTTCACCACCAACAGGGCAGCGGCATCAATCATGCGGCAATTCTGCCGGGAGCGGTTCAACGAGCAGGATGCGGAAATCATGATCGAGGTTGTTGACATCTTCGATCGCCTGATTGACCGGCTCTGGTATTTTGCCCCCTTTGCCCGCCGCCAGATCTGGTTTCGCCGTTTGCGGGTGCCACCATTGTTGTGGATTTTCTGGGATACCATCCTGGTCAACCAGCCGCTGCGGCTGATGTTTCGCGCTTATCTCGATTCTCCTGCCGAGATTCGTAACGATGACCGGGAAGAGCGGCAACTGTTCAGGCGCTTAAAAACTCTCATTGGTAAATTGTCGCAGCCCCAGACCGACTTAACCATGGGTGCGGATACCCTGCGCCTGCTCTATTCGCTGCGGCGTTTCTATCTGGGCAACGCCGGCAAAAAACGGATTATCAAGATCAGCGCCCGGATTGAGCGTTACCGGAATAAACACCCGCAGGGATTTCTTATTGAGAGTGATTATTCCCCCTTTCGCCTGCGCTGGATCACCGCCGGAGCCCTGTTCGCCCTGCTGATGCGTTCCGAAGCTGACTATCGGCTCCTTGACCGCACCCTGCTGATTCGCCTGACCGGTTGGATTTTTCCACTCTTACGGCGCTTTCAACGCCAACGCATTCCAGAGCTGGCTGAACGTCAGGCCGCTGGGCTGGATCTGTTTTTCCGCTGATTTAAGGGTAACGAAGATGACAGCAACAAAACCAACAGGCTTGCGACGTCTGGTTCTCGCAGGCGGTTATTCCCTGCAGGGTTTGCGGGCCGCCTGGCGGCAGGAAGCAGCCTTTCGCCAGGAAGTGGTCATCAGTCTGCTCCTGATTCCCCTGGCCCTGGTGCTCGACTTTAGCCTGCTGGAGCGTCTGCTGCTTATCGCCGTGCTGATCCTGATGCTGGTGGTTGAATTGCTCAACAGCGCCATCGAAGCCGCCATCGACCGGATTGGACCGGAACGTCATGAACTCTCAGGACAAGCCAAAGATCTTGGCTCGGCGGCTGTTTTGCTTAGTTTATTGCTGGCGCTGGGGGTGTGGGTAAGCCTGCTCTGGTCACAGCTCAGTGACTTAATGGGATAACTGTTTTAGGTCGTTTTGCAATAGCATCGATTCCAATGGCGCCGACGTTCCATCAGTTCTTGAGATTCGACCGACAGGGTTGCGATGGGATAGGAACGCAAGCGCTCAAAACCAATTTCCTCCTCAGTCAACAGACAGCCCCATAACGTAACTATTCACTACTGTCCTTTCGCAGGGTCGGGGCTCCTGTGGCAAGGGTGTTTGTCGCCATGGACGGCGACAACAAGCGGTCATGGATGACGAAAAGCGCCCCTTGACATAGGATCCCCGATCCGATGCTGAACAGTTACAACATAACTACCGTCAACAATTCGCTGCAGTGCTGCTTCTACCTGTTCCAACAAGGTTCCCTTGCGACGGTAATTGATCATTTCCATCGTCGTACTGTTTTCCGTGAAGCTCTGATCGACAATATCACCGACTCGTTCATTCTGATGACGGATGCGCTGCCGAGCTTCCCTGTAATCGGTTCGCAGCTCTTGCCGCCAAACGATCAGGACGTTTTGAAAATAGTCCAGCTGTTCTTTACTCAAATAGTGACTCTGTTGCCCTAACGACAGTGCTGTATTATGTAATTGATTCATCAGTTGCTCCTTTAAAATGGAGAAGCTTCCATTTCTTGAGCCATGAATTCCTGCCCTGCTAACCGCAGTCACCCCGCCACAGGCAGGTCATCTCGCGACACTGATCGACCTGGTTGGTCATGTAGCAGGGGTTATTGTTTTCTGCTTTCTGAATCGTCCGAATCAGTTCGTCTTTTTTCAGGCGCCCAGCGCGCAAACCTTTTTGCGCCGCCAGCGCCTTGATTTCTTTCATGTTCATTGCTGATTTCTCCTTCATCAAGTGGTTGATACATCGTTAAATTGGCAATCTTTTATCCGCCTATTATTAGAAAATTGCTGGTAACGGGTGATAATTGTGTAAGGTGGACACGTTTTCGTCTGCCAATGAAATGCTCATGAATGTTTAACATCAGATTAACCTGCCACTGTTCTCCTGCAGCAAAAAGGAGAACCCTATGCCTCTGTCAGAAGCCTTTCCATTACCTTTCAGCCTCAAACAACAGCCGCCCTCATCCATCCGTGCCCGTGCCGGGAGCATCGCCCTTGGCCTGGTCGAAGCAGGTCTTGGTCTGTCTGCCTGCAACCGTCTGTACCGTCAGGTCCGCTCTGATGGCACCATGGCCGGGTTTGTCCATCAGGCCCTGAAAACCCTGGCAATAGATTATCTTGTTGAACCACAAGACCTGGCTCGGATCCCTTCAAGTGGCCCCTGTGTTGTTATTGCCAATCATCCCTACGGCGGCGTTGAGGGGCTGATTCTGTTTGATCTGGTCAGTCGCATCCGCCCGGACTTCAAGGTCATGGGGAACCGTCTGCTGGGGCGGTTACCGGCGCTGCGTTCCCACCTGATTGCTGTTGATCCCTTTGGTTCTGATAGCTCGGTCCGGACGAATATTGCTCCGCTACGACAGGCTCTGAAATCTCTGAAACAGGGGGAGTTGCTGATTATTTTTCCGGCCGGGGAAGTGTCCTCTCACCAGTCAAAAGAGACCGGAGTGGTCGATCCCCAATGGAATGATTCCGCCGCTCGGATTATCCGGCGCAGTAACGTTCCGGTGGTGCCGATCTTTTTCCCCGGACACAACGGCCCATTGTTCCAGTTAGCGGGCAAGATCCATCCCCGGTTGCGTACCGCTCTGCTCCCACGGATGCTCCTTGGGCAACGCCATCAGGTTAAGCAGGTTGTTGTCGGTCAGCTCATCAGTCCGCGCAACTGCGGCGATTTTGCCACTGACCGCGAACTGACCGATTATCTGCGTCTACGCACCTATGCCCTTGGGGCCAGAACCGCCACGCCGCTTGCTGGCCCCACAATTCCCACACCGGCAACCACCGCCCCGGTGATTCGCGCTGTTGACAAGAACCTTCTGCAACAGGAACTGGCGCACCTGCCAACAACACAGATGCTGACAGAAAATGACGAATTTTTGGTCTGCTACGCGGACGCTGGACAAATCCCCTGGGTATTGAACGAGATTGGCCGCTTACGGGAACTGACGTTTCGTGAAGTGGGTGAGGGGTCAGGAAAAAACTGCGACCTGGACAGGTTCGATGAAGGTTACACCCACCTGTTTCTCTGGCACAAGCAGCACCAGGAAGTGGTGGGTGCCTATCGTCTCGGTCACATCGATCGCATCCTGTCCACCATCGGCAGCAAAGGGCTGTACACCAGTACCCTGTTTGCTATGAAACCAGCGCTACTCAAAGAACTGCATGCCGGATTGGAACTGGGCCGCTCATTTGTCCGCCCAGAGTATCAGCGCTCTTTTGCCCCGCTGCTGTTGTTGTGGAAAGGGATCGGCCATTATCTGGTCCGCTATCCGCATTACCGTTATCTTTTTGGACCGGTGAGTATTTCACGGGAGTACAGTTTACAGGCTCGTGGATTGATCACCACTGCCCTGACGGAACATTACCGCGTCAATGAACTGGCTTGCCTGGTCAAGCCCCGAACCCCGGTAACTTTCAAACCGCTTATGCTCGCCGGTCTCGACCTGAAACAACAGTCATTTCTCAAGGAAATCGATCATCTCTCGGTACTGGTGAGTGACATGGAAGCAGACGGCAAGGGAATCCCCGTGCTGTTGCGCCACTACCTCAACCTGGGTGGGCAGATTCTCGCCTTCAATCGTGATCCCGATTTCAGCGACGTCATTGACGGACTGCTGCTGGTTGATCTGTTCAAGACAGACAAAAAACAATTGCAACGCTACATGGGGAAGGAAGGGTACGCTGGTTATCTGACTTATCATCGCCGGCCGCTGAAAAATTGTGCCTGACATGCTAAAACATTGAGTACTTAAGCTGTGGAGGATAAGGGAGAAAGCTTAAGACTGAGAAATGCGAAGCTCACCCTGTGCCTTGTTTCCTGTTTTTTTCCGCACAAAGCTTATTTCCAGGCCAAATGGTTTGCCTATGATCTTGAGGGTTTTCAATGTTGGGTTTCCTTTGCCGGTTTCAACATCCTGCAGGGCATCATGACTGATCTTTAAAATCTTTTCAGCGTAATCCTTCCGATTCATCCCGATTGTTTTTCTCATCAGCCGTGTTGCCTCCCCGATTGATATCGTACCGGCATCGATACGGGTAAACAACTCCTGACGCAAGGCTTCAACTTTCTCCCTCGGTGGCCTTTTCATCATCAAGCATCCTTCAAACTTAAAACAAGATCGCCAATACGTTTCGTCAATCGATCAATGATCACCTGATCTACACCATACTTGTCCATAGTTTCAGGTAACCTCTCGACCTTGGCAATATCCGGCTTCAACAATGCGCGGATTTCATCAGCAGCAAGCCCCGGACAACAGATACTTTCGGCGACTGCTCCCCAGTCAGGCATAGCCATGCGTTTTTCTGCTTCCCAGCGAGCAGCCCTGGGGATACCTTCCGGGTCCATAAACATCGGCGCAAAGTCGAACAGAGGGGAAATGGATGTCTCCCGAGGCGTTTTCAAATAAGCCGTATTACGGCCATGGTTATCAACATTGCCAAGGGCAAGGTTCAACATATCTCTGCGCAGAAATTCGATAATATCCGGCTGTGGCTGTTTAAGCAGCCGAGCCATCGCATGACAAATCTGGTCGTTGCTGATCCCTGGGCCGAAACCACTCCAGCCACAGATTGATGACGCCGACTCCAGTCCGTAACGAACCACCTGCCGGCCCTGAATGTTCCGATCAAACCGTTCAATGAACAGAGTATCGGCCTCAAAGCAAAGAGGGGCACCAACCTTCAGACCAAAATCCCGTGCCACCTCATAGTAGGGGGCCTCATTTTTCAGAACAAGCCGATCAGCGTCCAACCGGTGCCTTGGAAATTTGACCAGCCAATGCTTTTTGATGTTCTCCTCCGGCAGAGCTCCTTCGGCATGCCAGCGACCGTTCAAGTCCTGAACCAGTAAAAATTTTGGCGATTGACCCTGAACACTGGAGGCACCGGCAACGATCGCACCATTTGCTTCGGCATAATCGATAAATTCTATGTTTCTCTCAATAATTTCTTCACGAGTAAAGCCAGGGTGCGCCGTCAAAGTAAATCGTTCCACAGCAGAAGCGATGCGGATATTGCCGGGCGAGAAATTAGCCGCAAAGCATAAAAGAGACCAGTCGGTTTCAGCATCTTCACTATCAGCCAACCCTTGACGCTTAAGCCACGCAGCCCGGGCAGCACCGGCTGGAATGATATCGAAGAAAAAGGGCGGCCACTGATCACGGCTATGCTCTTCAAAATTGATATCAAAATCCAAACCAACCCGAGCCATGGGATGATTTTCGTCCATAAAACGAACGACGTAATCAATGTCATAAGTCAGACATTGATTACGTCGATACTGAGCCGCTTGGTGCCAGGCCCCATTGTGGTAAATTGCGATTGTAACTTCTTTCATATTTAATTAATCCAACGTATTTTTTATTGGATTATAACCGTATCTAAATTTTACGTCAAACAGTTATGATGCGTCTATAACCATGTATTATAGAGAATTGTTTTAATGATGGCGATGGGAGGCAGGGCAGGGGCGAAAAATATTTCGACCTACGGTTGGTTACGCCGGATGTCATCCACCAGCTTTTTTGCTTTTTTTCTGGCGTTGCGGTAGTTGAGCACACCAAAGGCGCAAAAAATGCCGGCGATGGATAGAAAAAACAGTAATTCCATGGCAGGTACCCCTGAAAAGATATACTTCAGGAGTACCTGCTTTTCGTCAGCAACGGGTTAGGGTTCAGTGTGATTTTGGTTACAGCGCACCAGGTGCTGGGCTCCTCAACTAGCCCTTGAGTTTTTTTGCAATCCGCGCGACATGAGCCCCCTGGAAGCGGGCTCCAGCCAGCTCATTGTCGCTCGGCATCCGTTCTCCCTGGCCGCCGGTAATGGTTGACGCCCCGTAGGGTGAGCCACCGGTAATCTCGCTGTTGTCCATCTGTCCGGCAAAGGAATAGGGGAGGCCGACGACAACCATACCATGATGGAGCAGGTTGGTGTGGAAATTGAGAATGGTTGATTCCTGGCCGCCGTGCTGGGTGGCGGAACTGACAAAAACACTACCGACCTTGCCGATCAAGGACCCGTTGAACCACAGGCCGCCGGTCGCATCGAGGAACTGGCGCATCTGCCCGCACATGTTGCCGAAGCGGGTCGGGGTGCCGAAAATGATGCCGTCGGCTTCTGCCAGATCATCCACTGTTGCGACCGGGAGATGCGCCATCGATTTCTGCGCTTCAACCGCGCCCATCTTTTCCAGCACCTCATGGGGCAGGGTTTCCGGGACCCGTTTGATGACAGCCTCACAACCATCGACCTCACGCACCCCTTCAGCCACTGCTTGTGCCATTTGGTAGATGTGACCATACATGCTGTAATGAACGATAAGTATTTTAGCCATGTTCTGCTCCTTCCACTGATGGTTAAGCCGTTTATTCACTGACAAACGTCAACACCATGGTACCAGACCTGCCCCCGTTGGCAACATCTTCAGTCATCACAAAAATTCCTGCTCACACCAGGTTCAAGCCCGTAGTCGTCATCACCAGTTTGCCATGCTTGACCCCTTTGGTGCCGATCAGTTCATCGGCGAGTTTTCTGACCTCGGAAGCACTGCCACGAACAACGGCAACTTCCAGACAGTTATGCGCGTCAAGGTGAACGTGGAGGACGGAAATAATCGCCTGGTGGTGGTTGTGTTGGTGCTCGGTGAGCTTGTCGGATAAGTCGCGGGTGTGGTGATCATAAACCAGGGTGACAGTACCGACGGTCTCCCCATCTTCCTGTAACCATTCCCGCTCAACCAGGGCATCACGCATCAGATCACGCACCGCCTCACTGCGGTTTGCATAGCCCTTCTCTTCAATCAGCCGGTCAAATTTTCCAAGCAGAATCTCATCAATAGAAATACCGAACCGTGCAGTCGACATGAAAAACTCCCGGATTAGAATAATTATAACTATTCACCATTATCCTTGTGCAGGGCCTTTGGGTCCTGTGGCAGGGGTGTTTGTCGCCATAGATGGCGACAACAAGCGGTCATGGATGACCCAACGGGAAACAATCGCGTCCCTTGACATAGGATCCGAAGATCCGGTGCTGAACAGATACGAATAATTGAGCTTGAACCTGCTAGCTTACATGATCTTGTCAATTTGTCATCCGCATATCGGTCGGTTTGCTGGTTGGCCACCAGTTTCAACCCGTTATCAATGTTCCGTTGACAGCCGGACGAATGGCAGCTAAAGTGCTACTAAATCATATTTCGTGCTATCCATAAAGAGAACTCCTTGTCGGTTTGGATACAACGCTATCTGCTTTGACTTCGGTCAGGATAACTCGTCAACAGGGATCAGCCAGGTCACACAGGCTGCGCCCGTCTCAAGTCTTTTACCGCGCCTGCTAATAGCAGCAGCAGTGATCTGGGGATGTGTCGGGACCGCCCTTTATTTCACCCGCAGGAGACCTGCCTGATGCATATCCCCGATGGTATTCTGCCGCTGCCGGTAACCCTTGGCGGATACACGGTTGCCATCGGTATCGCCTGGTACTGTATCAGAAAAATCAACCAGCGCGCTGATCCGCGCGAGGATGTGCCCAAAGCAGCACTGCTCACGGCTGTATTTTTTGCTGCGTCACTGATTCATATTCCCTTGCCCCCTGCCAGTGTACACTTTGTTCTGGCTGGGTTGCTTGGTGCGCTACTGGGAATTTTCGCTTTTCCGGCGATACTGGTCGGTCTCTTTTTTCAGGCGGTACTGTTCGGTCATGGTGGATTGACCATTCTGGGCATCAATAGTCTGATCGTAGGGCTTCCGGCCCTGATGGCGGCCGGCATTTTTCAGCAGCACAAACGAACAGCCTGTCCGTCCGGCTGGCGTACTGCCGTTTTTGGTTTTGTGGCCGGAGCCGGGGCCACAGCAATCTCCGTTGTTCTGTTTGCCTTGATCCTTGTTTTTTTTATGCCCGCTCACCTGGATGCCGCCGTCAAACGCTCTGCCCTGATGCTGTTGTTGCTTTCCCATATTCCCCTGGTGCTGGTGGAAGGAGCCGCAACCGCATTTATTGTTGTTTACCTGCGGCGGGTTAAACCTCGATTGCTGGGATACAAGTGATGCCATCTTGTCCGGATAAATCATTACACTCCTCTATCCTTGGTCGCTGGGATCCGCGCTTCCGCCTGATTGCGCTGATCCTGCTGGCTTTTTCCTTTTCAGCAGTCACAAGGTTTTATGCGGTTATCCTGATGCTGCTGATCACCGGTTGCTTCTGGGCTCTTTCAGGGCTGCCGCTAAGTTATCTTAAACAGCGATTAAAATACCCCTCCATGCTGGTTCTGATGCTGGTGCTGATGCTGTTGTTTAGCGACGGCGAGACGCTGTTGATGAAAATGGGCTTTATCACTATCACCACCGAAGGCGCTGAGGCCGCGTTACTGGTTTCTGCACGATTTTACTCCATCTTGTCTTTGGCCATTGCTCTTTTTGCTGTTGCACCGCTGATGGTTCATATTAATGCTCTGCGGGCGCTGGGACTACCGGCGATCATGGTAGATATGGCGCTACTGATGGTTCGTTATCTGGAGGTGATAAAACAGGATATGCACGCCATGAACATATCCATGCGCCTGCGAGGTTTTCGCGGAGGGAGCTGGTCGTTGACAACAATCCGGGTAAACTCCTGGCTGATTGGGAGCCTGTTGTTACGCAGCTACGAACGTTCCGAAAGGATTTATCAGGCCATGCGTCTGCGTGGTTACGGCTGGACCGACAACCCACCAACCGGCCTGTCGTTAAAGGTTGTTGACAGCTCTGTTTTTTTGCTGGTGGTTGTGGTGGCTATCAGTCTGGTATGGATGGGTTGAGGGTTTGACCCCACAGAATTGATCAGGTAACGTTTGCGCCCATGACCACACCTTCATCCCCAGTTTTACAGTTGAAAGCCCTGGATTTTGCCTACCCGGACACTCCAGAAGTTTTACGTCACCTTAATATCAGCATCCATAGCGGCGAGCGTGTGGGCCTGATCGGCCCCAATGGTGCCGGTAAAAGCACCCTGTTCCTGCTTATCAATGGCACTCTCCAGCCCTCAGCAGGAGAAGTGCTGGCCCGCGGCCGCGTACAGCTCAAGGGACGTTTCAACCCTGAGATCGGCCTGGTATTTCAATGCTCCGACGATCAGCTGTTTTGTCCCTCTGTCTATGAGGATGTTGCTTTCGGCCCGCAAAATATGGGGCTTGGCAAAGAAGAGGTGACACGCCGGGTTGAAGAAGCATTGCAGCGTGTCGGCGCTGAAAAACTGACCGGGCGTCCGGTTAACCATCTTTCGGAAGGGGAAAAGCGGCTTGTCGCCATTGCCGGGATTCTGGCCTTGAGCCCACAGCTGATTCTGTATGATGAGCCGAGCGCCGGTCTCGACATTCGCACCAGACGCCGGCTGATTCCGATATTGAAAAAATCCGCCCCGACTATTCTGATTGCTTCCCACGATCTTGAATTGATCCTGGAAGTCTGTACCCGGGTTTTGCTCCTCGACCAGGGGATGATCGTTGCCGACGGTCCACCGGCGCAGATTATGAATGACGAGGCGTTGATGACCGCCCACGGTCAGGAAAAACCCCATTCCCTGGTTCCGCACCAACTCCTGCACCACCAGTAAAGGTTCTGATCGTTGTTGGCACAGCGTCCATATTGCTATTTCAGCAGGTAATCACGAACCAGAATGTCGTAGACCTGTCTCTCCTCTTCCTCAGTAATCACCAGGCCCCGAATTTTCATGCCATGGATCACTTGACGCCAGCCCTCTTCAGTGCGGCGTGTCTGATACACGATGGAAGCGCTGTGGCAGGTTCCACACTTCTGTTCGATCAGCGGAATCTTCTGCTGACCGCAGGAACCAAGCAGCAGGAGGGTCATGCAACTGCCGATTGTTATAGCGACAACCAACAACAGGCGCTTTAGAAGAAAAAAACTTCGAAGATCCATGGCGCCCCTATAGCAGGATGATGCCGGCAGAAAAAAGCAATTTACCGTCCGGTTCAAATTCCTGCCCAAAGCAAAGGTTAACCCCCACTCCATATTTTTCGTCGAATTACTGTAAAATTGAGGAAGGCACCTTGATATGTCAAGGTAAAACTATTTGACCTTTCAATAGAATACTGTTTTAATTCTGACGAATTTATCTTTTAGCACAGGGTGCGGAGGTGTGACCTATGACTGATTTCAAGGGGATGTTGGCTGCTCACAATATTTCGCGACGGAGTTTTCTGAAATACTGCTCCGCCCTGGGAGCAATGATGGCGGTTCCTGCCACAATGACCCCACGCATTGCCGCAGCGCTTGAGAGTGACAACCGTCCGCCGGTGATCTGGATGGAGTTTCAGTCCTGCACCGGTGATACTGAGTCACTGCTGCGCGCCAACCGACCCTCGGTGGGCGAGCTGATTCTCGATCATCTCTCCCTGGATTATCACGAAACCGTCATGGCTGCGGCCGGTGATCAGGCCGAGGCGAGCAAGCACGCCACCATGGAGAAATTCAAGGGACAGTACATCTGTATCATCGAAGGCTCCATACCGGTCGGCGCAGACGGGGTTTACTGCACCATCGCCGGTCAAACTGCCGTTGATATCCTGAAAAAAGTCGGCGGCGATGCCGGTCTCATCATTGCCGTCGGCAGCTGCTCTTCTTATGGTGGCCTGCCCGCCGCTTATCCCAACCCCACCGGTGCTGTCGGCGTCAGTGAGCTGCTCCCCGGCAAAACGGTTATCAACCTGCCCGGCTGTCCGATGAATGTCGATAATCTCACCGGCACCATTGTTCATTATCTCACCTTCGGCAGCGCCCCGGCGATGGATCGCTTTGGGCGTCCCAAGTTCGCGTACGGTAAGCGGATTCACGACAACTGCGAACGTCGCGGCCATTTTGACGCCGGTCAGTATGTGGAAAACTGGGGGGATCATGGCCATCGTCAGGGCTGGTGCCTCTACAAAATGGGTTGCAAGGGGCCGGCCAGTTTCCACAACTGCCCGACCTTGCGCTGGAACGAGGGGCTAAGCTGGCCGGTTATGGCGGGACACGGCTGTGTCGGTTGCAGCGAACCGGGCTTCTTCGACACCATGATGCCTATGTACCAACGGCTCCCGAACGTCCCCGGCTTCGGCGTTGAAGCCTCGGCGCTGAAAATCGGTGGGGCCATCGTCGGGGCTTCAGCCGCGGTGTTTGCCACCCACGGGGCAGTGACCATGGCCCGTAACTGGAAACAGGTCAATCAGGCCAAGACGGAAACCCGTGAAATGATCAAAGAGACCACTGACGCTGAAAAATAAAGGGAGATAAGCGATGGCAAACAAAATAGTCGTTGATCCGGTTACCCGTATCGAAGGGCATTTGCGGATTGAAGCAACCATTGAGAACGGTGTCATTACCGATGCCTGGTCCAGCGCCACCATGTTCCGCGGCGTGGAGACCATCCTGAAAGACCGTGATCCTCGTGATGCCTGGTATTATACCCAGCGCTTCTGTGGCGTCTGCACCACGGTCCACTCGCTGGCATCAATCCGCGCGGTGGAAAATGCCCTCAACATCCAGATCCCCTTTAATGCCGAAATGATCCGCAACATCATCATGGGGATCCAGAACGTTCAGGATCACATGATCCACTTTTATCATCTCCATGCCCTCGATTGGGTTGATGTGGTCTCAGCCCTGTCAGCTGATCCCAAAAAAACAGCTGCCCTGCAACAGAGCATTTCGCCGTGGAAATTTTCCAGCGAAAAATACTTCCAGGGTATTCAGAACCGGGTTGGTGCTTTTGTCAAAACCGGCAAACTAGGCCCCTTCACCAACGGTTACTGGGGACACGCGGCAATGAAGCTGCCGGCGGAAGCCAATCTGATGGCGGTAGCTCATTATCTTGAAGCCCTGCACATCCAGAAGGAGATTATCAAGATTCAGGCAATTCTCGGCTCCAAGAATCCCCATCCGCAGACCTTCCTGGTTGGCGGTATGTCGATTCCGATTGACCCCAACAGCCAGAATGCCATCAACGCCGACAAGATTGCCCAGATCCGCCAGCACATCGCCATGGCCAAAGAATTTGTCGAGCAGGTCTATATTCCTGATGTACTCGCTGTTGCCCCCTTCTATCTGGAATGGGCCGGGATCGGCGGCGGTCATAAAAACTATCTTTCCTTCGGCGATTTTCCCGAAGGTCGGCGCGGCTACCCCAATGACTTCTGGATGCCGGCCGGGGTGATCATGAACGGTGATCTCTCCAACATCATGCCGGTAGATCAGCAGAAGATCACCGAATACGTGACCCACTCCTGGTACGAGTACAGCGCTGGCGATGGCGTTGGCAAACATCCCTACGAGGGTGAAACCAACGGGAAATATACCGGACCCAAGCCGCCTTATGATTTTCTTGATACCGACAATAAATACTCCTGGGCCAAAGCTCCACGTTATGACGACAAGCCGATGGAGGTCGGCCCACTCTCACGCATGCTGGTCGCCTATGCCTCCGGACACAAGGAAGTCACGGATACCGTGAATCTGGTTCTTGGCAAGCTCGGTGTCGGACCGGAAGTGCTGTTCTCGACCCTGGGCAGAACCGCAGCGCGGGCGATTGAGACCCTGATTATGGTCAACAAGATGAGTGACTGGCTCGATGCCCTGGTGGCTAACATGAAAACCGGTGATTACAGCATTCACAACAACGAAAAATGGGAGCCCTCCTCCTGGCCGGCCAATGCCCGCGGCTACGGCTTCCATGAGGCGCCCCGCGGTGCCCTTGGCCACTGGGTTGTCATTGACAACAAGAGCATCAAGAACTACCAGGCGGTGGTGCCGACCACCTGGAATGCCAGCCCGCGCGATCCCGCCGGGGTTCGCGGGCAATACGAAGAGTCGTTGATCGGTACGCCGATTGCCGATCCGCAGCGGCCGCTGGAAATTCTGCGCACTATGCACTCATTTGACCCCTGCATGGCCTGCGCAGTTCACCTCTACGATGAAGGCGGCAACCCTGTATCCAAAGCAAAAATTCTCTAGAGAGGCGTCGTTATGGCAGAGATCTCGGGAACATCTGTTGACAAGGTTGAACAGCCTATCGAATGCGCCGCCCGTCGTTATCTGTATGTCTGGGAAGGGCCGGTTCGGATCATTCACTGGCTGAATTTTTTCTGCATCATCATCCTGTCATTCACCGGCTATTTTATTCACGATCCCTTCATGAGCTCGGCGCAGCATCCCTACATCATGGGGCATATGCGCCATATTCATTATGTGACCGGAGTAGTTTTTTCCGTCAGTATCCTGGCGCGGCTCTACTGGTTTCTCGGTGACAGTTACTTCGCCAGCTGGCGGGCTATTCCCAATCCGTTCGACAAAAATAACAGAAAAACATTCTGGGCCTATATCCGTTTTTATACCTTTCTCGGCAAGGAGACCCCGCATTTGCTGGGGCACAATCCGGTGGCATTTTGCGCCTATACCCTCTTGTTTTTGTTGTTTTTTCTACAGATTCTGACCGGTTTTGCCCTCTGGGCTCAAGCTGATCCCTATAGTTCATTGTACGCTGTGACCGGCTGGATTTTCGGGCTGGTCAGCAACCAGTGGGTGCGCTGGTTTCACTTCATGGTGATGTTTCTGATCGCAGGATTTGTCATCAACCATATTTACAGCATTGTCCTGTTCGACTTTAAATCCAAGTCGGGTGAGATCAGCTCCATCTTCTCCGGCTGGAAACCGGATCGACGTGATTAATAAAGGTAATTTTCTCGTACTGGGATTGGGCAACCTGCTGATGAACGACGATGCCGCCGGATTGCGGGCAATTTACACCCTGCAGGAGCGTTATCCGGATCGGGAAAATTTTCAGCTTGTCGATGGTGGTACCCTGGGGCTCGATCTGCTCGGGCACGTGGCCTGGGCAGACAAGCTACTGCTGCTCGATGCGATCAACATCAATGAAGCCCCCGGAACCGTAGCTTTGATCGCCGGAGAGGATATCAATCCGATCCTGACCCAACGTATCTCACCCCACCAGGTGGGTCTCAAGGATCTGCTTGAAGCAGCGGAACTGATTGGTGATCGCCCCCCGGATGTCGAGCTACTGGGCATTCAATATGACAACATCGACATGGAAATGACCTTGTCGGCAGCCGTTGAGCGGGGGTTACCGAAGTTGATTGCCGCCGCGAGTGAGCGCATTGAGGCATTTCTATCCAGCCCGCCAGATCTTTGACCGCCGCTATGCAATCCGATCAAGTTCTTTCCACTAATCTTTATTTAGTAGAAAGTTATCAATTACTTGTTAAAGGAACAGTTCAAGGGGTGGGGTTCCGCCCCTTTGTCTACCGGATTGCCCGTGCCAACAATCTTTACGGCCATGTCGCCAACAGTCCCGCCGGCGTCGTCATCGAAGTCTGCGGGACTTCTGCCGATGTCGAACACTTCTGCCACCAATTAAGAGCAGATATCCCACCCCTGGCACAGATCGACTCGATTACGATTGAAAAGGTAGATGCCATTGACCATCAGCAGGATTTTCGCATTGTCACCTCAACGAGCGACTGTGTCACTGACACCCTGGTACCGGTTGACATCAGCGTCTGTGCTGATTGCAGGCGTGAGCTGAGCGATCCCGACAATCGTCGCTATCAGTACCCCTTGAACAACTGCACCAACTGCGGCCCGCGTTACACCATTATCCGTGATCTGCCTTATGATCGTCCGGCAACGGCCCTCTCTTCTTTCCCCCTGTGTGATGAATGCCGGACAGAGTACGAGGACCCGGGTAATCGCCGTTTTCATGCCGAGGCAATGGCCTGCCCGCTATGTGGACCGCAACTGACGGTCACCACAGCTGGCGGCGAGACCGTGGAGACCGACCAGCCGCTTGACGACATAGCAGCTCGGATCCACCAGGGGCAGATTGTTGGCATCAAGGGAGTTGGCGGCTTTCATATCGTCTGCGATGCCGGCAACAGCGCTGCCGTTGCCTTGCTGCGCCGGCGCAAACGGCGCCCGCACAAACCCTTCGCGGTGATGGTGCGAGATGAGACGATGGCGGAACAGTTCGGTCAAATCGACGAGCATTGCCGAATCCTGTTGACCAGCCCCAAACGCCCGGTGGTCTTGGTGCCGGATCGGGGACGATTGCCCTTAGAAGTTCATGGCGAGCTCGATCGGATCGGCCTGATTCTTCCCTACACCCCGCTGCATCTGCTGTTGTTTGAATTTCTCGATTGCCCGCTGATCGCCACCAGCGCCAACATCGCTGATGAACCTATTATTACTGACGCCAAAATATTGCGCGAGCGCCTGGGAGCAGTGGTCGATGCAGTGCTGGATGTTAATCGCGAGATCATCAACGGTTGTGACGACAGCGTAGTGACCACTGCGGCCGGGAAGACGCTGATGTTACGGCGTGCGCGCGGCTACGCCCCGGCAGCGATCATGTTGCCGGCAGCATTGCCGCAGCGGGTTCTCGCGGTCGGCGCCGGACTAAAAAACACCATCGCTCTGGGGTTCGGCGCCCAGGCGGTTTTAAGTCCACACATCGGCGATCTCGACAGTGTCGCGGCTGAAAGTTATTTCCAGCGTACCATCGCCACCTTCAAACAGTTGTACGACTTTGAACCCGAGTTGATCCTCTGTGACAAGCATCCTGATTACCCGTCCTCACGTTGGGCGCTGCAGCAGTCAGTTGCAGTGCAGCAGGTTCAGCATCACCATGCCCACGCTCTATCCGCCATGGTTGCCTGCGGCATGGGACTGGACACCGAAATACTGGCTTTCTGCTGGGATGGCACCGGTTATGGTGACGATGGTACCCTGTGGGGAGGCGAAGTGCTGCAGACCAGTTATCGTCACTATCAGCGACGCTACCACCTGCGCCCCGTCTTGTTGCTCGGCGGAGAACAAGCTATCCGTGAGCCGCGACGCGTCGCCTTGAGCCTGCTGTTTGATTATTATGGTGAGCAGGCATTGCACCTTGATAACCCCTGTATCCACTCTTTCAGCTGCGACGAGTTGAAGCTGCTGCTGCAGATGCACCACCAGCGCCTCAACGCCCCGTTATCGTCCTCTGTCGGCCGCATGTTTGATGCCGCAGCATCCTTGTTGGGGATCTGTAACAAGATGACCTTTGAAGGGCAGAGTGGAATGCTGATGGAAAAGTACTACGATAGCAGTCTCGATCTCTGTTATGGTTTTACCCTGGTTGACGATATGATCGACCTGCAACCGACCGTTGCCGCCCTGCTCCAGGAACGCGATCGGATCCGTGGTGTGACCGGTTTTATCAATATGCTTGTCGCGTTAGCGATGACGATCATGGCGCGCGAAGGACGGGACGAAGCGCTGTTGACCGGCGGGGTGTTCCAGAACAGCCGCCTGGTGGCGGCACTGCTGAAACAGGCGCGACGCAGAGGATTGCAACTGCACATTCCGCAACAGGTTCCGATGAATGACGGCGGGATTGCCCTGGGGCAGGTAGCGGCAGCGTTGCTCAGAAAGAATTAAAACGATATCAGCCCTTTAAGGAGTAGCCTATGTGTGAAGAAACCCACAGCCATCAGCATAGTGGCCACAGACTTGTTGTCGAACCTCAGCAGAGTCTGCTCAGCAATAACGATCACCTTGCCGCTCACATCCGCAAACGTCTGGACAACCTGGGGATTCGCGGCATCAATCTGATGGGTTCGCCCGGTAGTGGCAAAACTGCCCTGCTCGAAGCACTGATTGATCAATATCCTCACGGCAATCTGGCCGAACTGGCAGTTCTGGAGGGGGATCTGGCGACCAGTCGCGATGCCGACCGGATTAATAACAGGGGCGTCAAAGCGCAGCAGATCACCACCGGTAGCGCCTGTCACCTGTCGGCGTCCATGGTGGCCGAAGCCTTGATCGGGGTATCGCTGGAGGGGGTGAAAACCCTGTTTATCGAGAATGTCGGCAACCTGGTCTGCCCGAGCAAGTTCGCCTTGGGCACCCATAAGAATGTGGTTGCCGTGTCTATCCCGGAAGGGGATGACAAGCCGATCAAGTACCCGGTCATGATCCGGGTAGCGGATATAGTCGTTTTAACCAAAGCCGATCTGCTGCCGCACTTTGATTTCAACGTGGAGCGCTGTCGGCAGGAGATCGAACAGATCAATCATCATGCGCAGGTGCTGGTGACCTCGGCCAAAACGGGGGAAGGGATCAGCGAATTGTGGCAGGAGTTGCAGAGTTAGCACTGCTGATTGGCAAGAAAGGCCCAGACTTCCTGTAGAAAAGTTAATATGAGCAAATATCAGGACCTCACGATAGCACCAGCGTCGGGATCTTTGAAAGCAGCGGGAACTGTTTGAGGCGCCAGCCGAGTTTTTCCCGCAAGAGAAAACATCCCGACGCTGGAGCTTAACGAAAGACAAGGGCATACCACCTATGTGTCTGGCTATTCCATCAAAAATTGTCCGTATTGATCGCGATACCTGCATGGGAGAGATCGATACCATGGGAGTCACGCGTGAAGCGAATTTTTCCCTGGTTGACGATGAGATTACTGTTGGCGACTGGGTGTTGGTGCATGTCGGACTGGCTATCAGTCGCATTGACGCCGATGAGGCGCAAAAGACCCTCGCCATGTACCGGGAGATTATTGAGCTGCAGGACGGAGCCCTGAATGCAGGCGGCTGACATCCTGCTACAGATGGTGCGCAGCAATGATGCCATCCGTGCTTTTGCCGAGCACATTAAGATTGAGGCAGCACAACTCAAGAAGCCCCTGCGGATCATGGAGGTCTGTGGCGGCCATACCCATGCCATCCTTCAATACGGGCTCGATCAGTTATTACCCGGCACCATCAAGTTGGTTCATGGCCCGGGGTGCCCGGTCTGTGTCCTGCCGCAGCACCGCATCGATGCCGCCATCAATCTGGCTCAACGGCCCGATACTATTCTGGTCACCCTGGGCGACATGATCCGCGTACCGGGCAGTCGCGGCGTCTCCCTGCAGCAGACCCGCGCTACCGGTGCCGATGTGCGCTACCTCTATTCACCGCTGGACTGCCTCGCCATTGCCGCCGACAATCCGCAAAAAACCGTCATCTATGTTGCCATCGGTTTTGAAACCACCACCCCCATGACCGCCCTGCTGCTGGAACAAGCGCACAGCAGGCAACTCGACAATCTCCTTGTCCACAGCAATCATGTGCTGGTGCCCCAGGCGATGGAACTGATTCTGGCCGCCGGTGGAGCCGTCGATGCTTTTATCGCACCGGGACATGTCAGTGTTATGGCGGGGGCGAAGCAATATCATATCCTCGCGGAAAAATATCACGCGCCGGTGGTAGTCTCCGGCTTTGAGCCGGTGGACTTGCTTGACGCGGTTCTGCGCATCATCCATCAGGTCAATACCGGTATGGCCACGGTCGATAACGCCTACAGTCGCTTTGTCAAAACAACCGGCAATCGCAAGGCGCAACAACTGGTCGATAAGTACTTCGAACCCCATGATGATTTTCTCTGGCGCGGCATCGGCCGGATTCCCGGTTCGGCGCTGAAGTTGCGCAGCGCCTATGGCGAACGTGACGCCGAGGTGCAATGCCCCGAATCCTGCCCCGCACCAACAGAAGAGCAGCGCGGCAACTGCCTGTGTGGTTCCATTCTGATGGGGCTGGCGCAACCGACCGACTGCCCCCTGTTTGCCGGCGGCTGCACCCCACAAAATCCGCAAGGCAGTTGCATGGTCAGTAACGAAGGAGCCTGCGCTGCCTACTACAAGTACCGGAGGGATTGGTAATGGACACCATTCAGTTGGCCCATGGCTCGGGTGGTCTGGAAAACCAGCAGCTGATTCGTGAGCTTTTCTTTGCCGCCTTTGACAATCCAATGCTGGCCGCCTGTGAAGATGCTGCACTGATTGAGGGGGGCAGCTTTGCCGTGAGTACCGACAGCTTTACCGTCAGCCCGCTGTTCTTTCCCGGCGGCGACATCGGCAAACTGGCGGTTGCCGGAACCCTCAATGATGTCGCTATGCGCGGCGCCCGACCGCAGCACCTGACTGTCGCTTTCATTATTGAAGAGGGCTTAAAAGTGAACACGCTGGCCAGCATTGTACTAAGCATGAAGGATGAACTGATCATCAGCGGCGCTCAGGTGATTGCCGGAGACACCAAGGTGGTACCGCGCGGTGCCATCGATCAGCTGATGATCAACACCACCGGTTTCGGAGCCATTGTCAGTGATTGCAATACCCGCCGCATCGCAGCCGGCGACCATCTGATCATTTCCGGAAATATCGCTCGCCACGGCGCCTGTATCTTTGCCGCTCGTGAAGAGATCGCCATCAAAGGCTTGACCTCCGACTGCTGCACCCTGTGGCCGGCGATTGCCCCGTTACTCCATGCAGGTCTTGGCATCCACGCCATGCGTGACGCCACCCGTGGCGGGATCAGCGCCGTGCTCAATGAATGGGCACAACAGACCGGCCTCTGCCTAAACATCCGCCAGGATGATATCCCGGTCAGCTCCGAGGTGCGCGGCTTTGCCGAAATTCTCGGAATCGATCCCTACGTTCTTGCCTGCGAAGGGGTGTTCATCCTCGCCGTTGCACCGCAGGACAGTACTGCTGTGATTGACCTGCTTCACCGTCACGGACATCCGCAGGCCACGCTGGTCGGCACGGTGGGAATGGCGCAACAGCAGCCAGCGGTGCTGCTGCATTCCGCCTACGGCACCAGGCGCCGGATGGAATATCCGTCCGGGGAAATCCTGCCGAGGATCTGCTGATGCATGAATTTTCGATCGTTTCTTCGTTGCTTGATCTGGTGGAAGCCGATGTCCGTAAACATCATGCCAGATCCGCCACCAGGGTGGTGGTGCGCATCGGTGATATGTCCGGCGTGGTGGCTGAGCTGCTGGCAGAGGCCTTTCACGTGTGCAAGCGCGGTACCCTGGCCGAACAGGCCGAATTGGTGGTTGAAAAGCAGGAGGTGCTGATCAGCTGTCACTGTGGTTACAAAGGGCCGATTAAAGACCGGCGCTTCATCTGCCCGGTGTGCGGCGTGGCAGATATTGAGGTGACTGCCGGGGAAGAGATGATCCTTCAGCAGCTGGAGATGGAGGTAGGGGAATAGCCCATGAAGCATGGCTAAAAAGACGCCGGTCGGCACATCATCTCCAACCGGCGCTACCGTTTATACAACGACCTGAATCGCTTCCCTTAGATACCAGCTGGCAATACCAAAGTAGATGAGCACGCCACAGACATCAGCAATGGTGGTGATCAACGGGGTGCTGGCCGTAGCTGGATCACACCCGAACTTTTCCAGTAAAAACGGCAATCCAAGACCAATCAAACTCCCTACCAACACGACAATAATCATCGTCAGGGCGACAACCACAGCAATATCGACGCCGGCGCGCAGAACCCCGACAGCCATCACGGCAAAGGCCATCGTCAGGCCAAGGGCGCCTGCCACCAGCACCTCTTTGCCCAGCAGTTGCAACCAGTCCTTGCCGGAAACATCACCGGTAGCCAAACCACGCACCATCAGGGTTGCTGACTGTGAACCGGCGTTACCGGCACTGGCCACCAGCAGCGGCATAAAAAACAGCAGTGCCAGATGGGTAGCAATGGTCTCTTCAAAGTAAGCAATGCTGGCACCGGTAAAAATATTAGCGAAGACCAGGACCACCAGCCAGGAGACACGGGAACGATACAGGGACATGGGCGAGGCGGCACGCAGACTGGTATCCAGTTTGCCGACGGTGGCCGACTTGTGAATATCTTCAGTTGCCTCCTCTTCAGCAACGTCCATGGCATCATCATAGGTAACGATACCAACCAGCTTATCACCACCATTAATAACCGGCAGGGCAAGCAGGTCATAGCGCGAGATCAGCCTGGCTGCCTCTTCCTGCGGTTCATCGGCATGAATCGAGACCGGGTCGGTGGTCATGAATGCGGAAATTTTTTCTTCCGGGTCAGCCATGATCAGTTCGCGCAAGGAAACCGTTCCAATCAGCCGCCGGCCACTATCAACCACAAAGGCCTGGTAAATGGTTTCCTTGTCGGCTCCGGTTTTGCGTAAAAACGCGATGCCCTGGGTAGCGGTCATCTTGGCATCAACCACCGCATAATCCGAGGTCATGATCGAACCAACCTTATCCTCACTGTAGGAAGCAAGTTTGAAAATATCGTCGCGCTCGGCTTTTCTCATACTGGTCAGAAGCTGTTGCTGCTTTTCCAGCGGCAACTGATTGAACAGGTCGGCCCGCTCGTCGTTAGGCATCTCGCGAATCAGCTCGATCAGTATGTCCTGATCCAGGGTCAGAACAATTTCGGCCTGCTGATCGATGGAAAAGTAACCGATGACATCAGCACGCACCGCAAGGGGCATCATCACCAGCAGAGTGCCGATTTCTGCGCTGCTGAAGTCTGGCAGAAGGGCGGCAATATCTGCAGGATGCTCATTGCTGATCAGCTTGTGCAAACTGTGGCTATCGGCGGACAGCAGAATCTGCCGCAGGTCGTCCGTCATCATTGTTTCGCTCATAATTCTCTCCTGTATCACAAGGCAAAGAAGAGAGTTAACAGGCGCGCACATCCGCCACTTGTGCCTGATCGCGTCGATGGTTCAACAGCGGACACAGCAATCCTTCATTGGCGAATACAAAACGCACGCAAAAACACAAAAGTCAGTTGGATGACGGCACAAGTCTGTGCAAAAAACACTACAGAGGGGGTACCGCTATCGCTTTATCAAGCAGATAGCAGCACAGATGGCAGAACTATCTACTTGAATGTGAGCCGGTCAACACCGGCCTGCAACTGTCGCCTTCTTGTCTGTTCACTAGGTTCTCCTGGTTAAAAACGATACTGCAGAGTATAAACGGCCACCAGAAAAGTCAATCAAAACCTGGGCATTTGTGCGGATGGTGACAGTTGCTCCACCCCCGCAGGAACCTCAAAAATAAACTCACTGTCGGCCGGATCGAGATTCCAACGGACAGCGACAAAGGTAATCCGCGTCAGGTTGTCCTGCGGGTCGGTCACCTGGGTTGCCACCAGAGGAAACAGCCGAAAGACAGTCCCCTGCTGAAACGCCAGCACCGCCTGGTGATTGACCGTCACTTCGATCTGCTTGAAAAATTGCGATGGGCGTTTAGGTGTCAGCAACAACAGATAATGTCCGGCCTGATCCTGACGACCTTTGCCCCAGGCGATGTCAAAATTCTGCGTCAAATCCCCCAGGCCAGTGAAAAAAGCAGCCGGATTATCGCCGTATTCGGCTTCAACCTGGCTTATCTCGCTGACAATCACCTGACGGTTTTCCGGTACGTAGACCCACAGGGTGGTTCCGTCAGAAAGAACCTGCTGTTCATTGGGCATCTGATAATCCCAACGGAACATGGGCATGGTTGAACCGGTGCGCGCTTGCGGCGGAAACTTGAACCACACCTTGCCCTCACCACGCTGCACCCGGTCAATGGCAACCACTGTCGATAGCTGAACAAAATCCGCCGTGAAGTCACGAATCTGCTGAGACCTCGGGGTTGCAGCGCGAAACGGGGTTTCCAGGGTTGCGATAACACTGGTTAGCTCTTCATCTGCTGCGGCACTGATCGAGCCAGCGAGCAGGACCAGGCAGGTTAGTAAAACCACAGACCACTTCATTGCTATTCTCCTTATAAAAACCTGATCCGCCAGCATAGCATTTTTTAGCCAGGCGTGTGCATTAACCGGTGATCCTCCGGAAACCAATCGGGAGTCGCCTTCAGGAGGTAGAGAAGGGAACATCGATATGTTGACCGTGCAGGCTAATGAAAAGCCCAACCCTGGCAGCAAAACGTTTTTTTGTACCGGCAACCAGCGTCACTGGTAATGCGTACATCAGGCTGCTATCAGCCCTGACGCTGCCCTCCTGATAACGGGGAACGCTGATGTTCAGGCTGGGGAGGCCAGGCCGACCGCCGCTGCCGCCTAGTGCCTCGAGGGCGCTGAGAAAGGCCGAGGCAACGACATTGCCTGCCTCCTTTAACGCCGAACAGGCCATTTCATTGAAGGCCGGTGTTGTCGCAGTTTCTCCTACTAAAGCAGTGACCAGTTGCTGCGCTGCCCTGTTGTCCAGCGCCAGGATAAAGGTACCACAAATCCTGCCCGACAGGTTCAGGGCAACCTCAACACCGTCGCCACGCAATTGTTGCAGGCAGGTGTGAGCGGCAGCAGAAGAATGAATGAAATTCTGACCCTTCAGCACGAGGGATTCCCGTGACAGCAACTGTCCGAGAGTTTCCAGCGCAGAGCGCACACCCGCTTCAATCAAACAGCTGTCCGTGGAAACATCAACAGTCTGACCGGCACCCATCATATCCTTTTTTTCCGTCGCTCGAGCAATGACTGCAGGTCCAGCAGAAAAACCACCTGACCATCGCCAAGGATGGTTCCGCCGGCGCAACCGGGAATCTGATCAAAGGGGGGTGCCAGGCGCTGGACAAAGACTTCCTGCTGACCAATCAGGCGGTCGACAACCAGGCCAATACGGCGCCCCATCACCTCTGTTACCACCAGGGGAAGCTCTTTCATTTTTCCCCCTTTTTGCTGCTTTAGCATTTTACGTAAAGAGAGCAGGGGGATAAAGGCATCCTGATAATGAACCATCAACTGCTTACTGCTGCTATGGATTTCCGCCGGACTGATTTCAATCGCCTGGATGACACGGGTAATAGGAATGGCCAGCCGCGCACCGTCCGATTCGATCAACAGCACGCGGATAATCGCCAGTGATAATGGTAGCTTGAGGGTGATACTGGTACCTGCTCCCGGGGTCGAATCGATCAACACCAGACCGCCCATCCCCTCAATTGCGGTTTTGACAACGTCCATACCGACACCACGACCGGAAATGCCGGTGACGGTATCTACCGTTGAAAACCCCGGTTGACAGATCAACTGATACAGATCGTAATCACGCACCATTTTTACCTCGGCGCTGCTCAACAGTCCACGCTCACGGGCAATGCGGCGAATGGTCTGCGGATCAATGCCGGCGCCGTCATCTGTCACCTGAACCAATACCTGGTCGCGATCGCGCCAGGCTTTAAGACTGATGACTCCAACATCTTTATCTTTAAGTCCATGATCGACAGCGTTACGCACCATGTGAGTCAGGGGATCAACCAGTTCTTCAACGATGGCCCGATCTATTTCAATATCGGCGCCATCAGTCTGCAGTTCAATTTTTTTAGCACTGCTGCGAGCCAGGTCGTAAACAATGCGCGATAAGCGTGAAAACAGGGCCCGTAACGACACCATCCGCACCTGTAGCACCTGGTGATGAAGATTTTTGACCAGACGTGATAACTGTCCTATTCCATCGTCAAGGTCTTTTAGGTGCCGCTGCTTCAGGGCGTTCTGTAGCTGATAGCGGGTGGTAATCAGTTCACCGGTCAGATTAATCAGCTGATCAAGGCGCTCGGTACTGACACGCACGCTGGCGCTCTTCTGTGGTCGCGCACCGAAACCGGTGCTGACCACCGGCTTGGGGAATGAAATCTCCTCGACCTCGCTATATCCGACCAGCTGCGCATGGATTTCTTTTGTGGGCAGTTGAGGGCGTAACTGCACCAGCAGTCGCCCGTCTACCTTGTCGCTCAGAATGTGTTCGAGAGACGGCCAGGATTTCAGCACGATACCGAATTCGCTGCACCTTTTCAGCAAGACCAACAATCGTGGCGCCGCTATCGAAACTGTATCGACCAGGTCTATTTGTATCAACAGCGGCTCTGCGGCGCCCGCTGTTTTAGTGCCTTCTTCCTCTCCTGGCGGAGGTTGACTCCGTTCCCGGCTCACAGGGCCTTCTGAACGTTCTTCCAGGGTCAGAGCCTGGAGATAAAATTCAACACTGCGTTCCGGGCGCTCCTGACTGATGTCATCATGCAGCGCCTCGAGCAGATCGACTCCCGCCAGCATCTGATTAATTTCACCTGCGCTCATATAACCACGCTTGCGACACAGATCCAGGTCATCTTCGAGGCGATGAGCCAGGCGGGCGGTTTCCTCATATTCCATTGTCGCCGCCATCCCCTTGATGGAGTGGGCCTCTCGGAACAGGGCATCGATCTCCTGACGGTTTTCCGGATCACTGTCGAGACGCAGTAATATGTCGGACATGGCCTGCAGATGCTCCGCCGCTTCGACCAGAAACATGCTGCGGTATTTTTCTTTTTCCATCTCTTTATCCAGCGCCTTGAACCAACAGGATCAACTTGCTATAACCCGTTCGGCCACCTCAAGAACCTGCTCCCTCTGGAACGGCTTGACAATAAAATCCCGAGCCCCGACAGTGAGGGCATCAAGGATCAGATGTTTCTGCCCCAATGCGCTACAGACAACCACCCGGGCTTCCGGTTCTAGTTGCAGAATTTTTTTTAACGCCTCGATCCCCCCTAAAACCGGCATGACGATATCCATGGTCACCAGGTCCGGACGCTGCTGTTCATACATCATTACCGCCTGCTCACCGTTCTCCGCTTCGCCGACAACCTCCCATCCGGCCTGCGAAAAAATATCGATCAACATATTGCGCATAAAGAGCGCGTCATCAACAACCAGAACTTGTCCGGGCATATTGTTCTCCTCTGCTTGTACAAGCTGTTTCTATCGCTGCCACGACATAGTTGACATCGAGCAGGCTGATCATATTATTTCCCGAGGCAAAAACACTGCGAACCAAGGACTCTTTGGTGGCAGACTCATCATCCTTGCCAAAGCTTTTTTCCAGCGCGATCAACGGCCGCAGTCGATCAATCGCCAGAGCTAGGGGGCCATACTGGTTGGCCAGAACAATAACGCGCGAACTCCCCTGACAGGTGGCAAAACCGAGGACCAGGGGTAAGTTAACCACCGGGACGATACGTCCGTGAAAAGCAATAGCGCCGCTGACCGTTTCCGGGGCAGCGGGAAAGGGATGCAGCTTGGGCGCTTCGACAACCTCCTGAATGTCGATCAGCTCCAATGCATAGATTTCGTTGCCAATCTCAAAAGGGAGCACCTGGATCATGGCGCTGTGCGCTCATGGTCGCTCCCCAGATTAAAGCGGCGAACGGATGTCAGCAGTTCTTCGGCCAATCGTGACAGGCGCTGTGAGGCGAAAGACATTTCCTCCATGGCAGCGGTTTGTTCTTCGGTTGCCGCGGAGACCTCCTCGGTCGCGGCGGCATTGACTTCAGCCACCCGGGCAATCTCCTCGATGGCTTCAACAATGGCCTGTGACCCGTGGCGCTGTTTTTCGGTAAGATCGCGAATATCAATAGAGCGCTCCTGGGCCGCTTCGGCCTTGTTGATGATGGCCTTGAAGGCATTGCCGGTAACATCAACCGCTTCCCTGCCGATATCTATCGATGTGACGCTCTGCGCCATGGATAACTGGACCTTGTGGCTCTGCTCGCGGGTTTTTTCTATCAACCGGGTAATTTCAGCGGCGGAGGTACTGGTGCTGTCCGCGAGTTTGCTGACCTCTTCGGCGACTACCGCAAAGCCATGACCATATTCTCCAGCGCGCGCTGCTTCAATGGTGGCATTAAGGGCCAGCAGGTTGGTCTTCTGGGCAATACCGGTAATGACATCGATAATGGTACCGATCTTCTGTACCTGCTCGCTGAAGTCAACGATCATGGCCCCGTTTTCTTCAATCTGACTGAGCACCAGTTTCATACTTTCCAGCGCCTTGTTGGTCAGACCTTCTCCCTCACGGGCGGAGATGGTCGTCTCCTCAGCTGATTCCGTCAGCTTACTGGATGAATCCGCCACCAGCTCAATCTGCTCGGCCATTTCACGTACCACGCGTGACACCCGTTCGACCATTTCCGCCTGGGTTTCGGCACCACGGCTGATCTGCTCAATCGAACCGGCAACTTCGTGGGCGGTTGCGGTCATTTCTTCGGCGGTTGTTGCCAACGCCATGGACGATTCATTGACATTCAGGGCGCTGCCGCGGATCTGTCCGACCAGATTACGTAGACTGTCAACAACCAGATTCAGGGAATTGGACAAATCTTCTGTTTCGTCACTGAACAACCCTTTTTGTAAGCGCACTTTGCGACTTAAATCACCATGACTGAGGCGTTCAGCACCTTCGGTAAGAATCTTGATGTTGGCGGTGAAGGCCCTGGAAAACAACCAGCCAAAGATCAGACCAACCAGCAAGGCACCAATCACGGTGATGAGTTGATGCGTCCATTCGGGTGCATCAAGTCGTGGCACCAACAAGTTCAGCAGCACAACGGAGGCCACCACAGCAATGAAGCCGATGACAAATTTATAACTGATCTCTATGCGCATGTTTATCCTCCACCTTCGCAACAACGAGTTTTCATTTTTCGTATCTATTCAGCACCGGGGCGGGAATCCTACGCTGCCCGTCCTCCTGATGGCGCTCTAACGGGTCAATGTGTTGCAAAATGATCAAACCCCGGTCGAAGGCATTGATACATATCGCCATTGTCCTGCCGTAAGATGATCCCGGCACCCGCTGTGATATGACCAATCTTCGCGACCCCGGGAGCGGGCATAGCGGTCTGCTCAAGATCGTGCCGCGAAGAGGTAAACAGCAGTTCGTAATCTTCCCCACCGGCCAAAGCCAGATCGATCAAGCCTGGATCCCGGGCTAGTGCGCTGCGAAAAGCCTGTGACAGGGGCAGCGCAGCAAGGTCCAGCTCGGCACCGACAGCGGAAGCAACCAGCAGATGATTCATATCCGCCAGCAATCCATCAGAGACATCAAGCATCGCTGTTGCCAGCTCGTTTTTACTTAAATATCGTCCCACGTCAATCCGCGCACTGGGGGTGTGAAAGCGCTGCGCCAGAGCTGGCGGTGGAGTCTGCCCGGACTGCAGCAGTTTCAGTGCCAGAGCACTATCACCAAGGGTTCCGGAAACGTAGATGGCATCACCACAACAAGCTCCATGGCGCGCCACCGCCTTACCTGCCGGCACCTGCCCCTGAACAGTAACCGAAACAATCAGCGGGCCGGGCGATCCACAGGTGTCACCGCCGGCAAGAACAACATCGTGCTGTTTTGCCTCGTGAATAAATCCACGAATAAAGTCTTTCAGATCCGCTTCTTTGAGATGTTTTGAGCGCCCAATTCCCAGGAACAGGGCCCGTGGCGTTCCCCCCATGGCAGCGATGTCACTGAGGTTCACCGCAACCGACTTGCGCCCCAGGTCAAACATACTGATCCAGGCGCGGGTGAAATGAACATCTTCAATCAGCAGGTCGTTGCTGGTCAGCAGCAACTGGTTGATCGGCAACTGGTCGATGGCACAATCGTCACCAATACCGCACAACAGCCGGTCGCAAATCCCCACCTGTTGCTGTATCCAGCGGATCAGCTCAAACTCACTACTCTGTACGCTGTTCGTTTCAGTCATCTCTTTGTGTCCAGCTTTCTAAGCGTTTAATTATTATCTTTCTTTCATCATAAGTCAAGTTATCAGTTGCCTCAAACAACAACGGCCAGCTGACGCTGACCGTTGTTGTTCATTTCTGGGGAGATGGGACTGACCGAAGTTTAAACCTGCGGCCCGGCTTTGGTGAAATCAAAGTCGTGGTTATCTTCATCGATATACTTTTTAAAGTTCTGAATAAACATGCCTGCCAGCTTGTTGGCGGTACGGTCAAAGGCCTCCTGATCTTTCCAGGAATTGCGCGGATTAAGCAGCTTGGAGTCAACACCCGGCAGCGCTTTGGGAATATTCAGCTTAAAGAATCGGGTCTGATCAAACTCAGCCGAGAGGATACTACCATCGAGAATGGCATTGATACAGGCTCTGGTCGCTTTGATGCTCATTCGCTCGCCAACACCATAGCCACCACCAACCCAACCGGTATTGACCAGGTAGGCGTTGACATTGTGTTTTTCCATCTTCTCACCCAGCAACTTGGCATAAGCGGTCGGATGCAGGGGCAGGAAAGCTTCACCAAAGCAGGCAGAAAAGGCCGCTGTCGGCTCGGTTACTCCACGCTCGGTGCCGGCAACCTTGGCGGTGTAGCCTGATAAAAAGTAATACATGGCCTGCTCTTTGGTCAATTTGGATACCGGCGGCAACACACCAAAGGCATCACAGGTCAGGAAGATGATGTTTTTCGGGTGACCGGCGCGCAGGCTCGGTTCGTAATTGTCGATATGGTGAATAGGGTAGGAGACTCGAGTGTTTTCGGTTTTATCCTTGCTTGTGTAATCAATAATTCCATCTTCATCATAAACTACGTTTTCCAGTAGAGCATCACGACGAATGGCGTTGAAGATTTCCGGCTCACTGGCGGGGGAAAGATCGATACATTTGGCGTAACAACCCCCTTCGAAATTGAAGATACCATCATCGTCCCAACCATGCTCGTCATCGCCAATAAGCTTACGCGAAGCGTCGGTCGACAAGGTGGTTTTGCCGGTTCCGGAGAGACCGAAGAAAAGACAGACATCGCCCTCTTTACCAACATTGGCACTACAATGCATGGAAAGAATCTTGTTGAGGGGCAACCAGTAGTTCATCATGGTAAAGATCCCCTTTTTCATCTCTCCGCCGTACCAGGTGCCACCGATGATGGCGACGTTTTTCTCAATATTGAAAATGACAAAAACATCAGAATTCAATCCCATCTCTTCCCAACGCTTGTTGGTATAACCGGCAGCATTATAAACCGTAAAATCGGGGGCGAAGTTGTCCAGACCGACAGCATCGGGGCGGATAAACATATTTTTAACAAAGTGCGACTGCCAGGCTATTTCGGTAATAAAACGCACCTGACGGCGGGTTGAAGGGTTTGCCCCGGAATAACCATCAGTTACATAAATATCCTTACCGGACAGATAGTTAATGACCTTGTCATAAATCTCGTCGAAAAAATCAACGGAGATCCGCTGATTAATCGTTCCCCAGGCGATGTGCTGCCTGGACGGATCCTGCTTGACAAAATATTTGTCTTTGGGCGAACGACCGGTGAATTTTCCGGTATCAACCATCATGGTGCCGTTGGCGGAAAGCTTGCCTTCCTGGTTTTTGACCTCGTGTTCAAAAAGCTCATCATATTTTAAGTTACGATAAACCTTACCTACGCTTTTTAGCCCCAATTCCACAGCAGTCAAATCACTCATTAATTTTCTCCCTGTTTTTCAGGTTTTAATGTCCCCCCGATGCTGCCAGGCATATCGAGGCTAGGTCAGTTAAAAATAACTCTGTTATAGGTTATTCACCTCGCGTAATATAGACCAAACACCTGCTGATCGCAACAACTGCACGAGCTTTGGCGGATTTTTTCATTCATCCGAAATATCTGTTCGATCGCATTGATACGGACGGCTTTTAAATGTCTCAGCTGTTTGTTATCATCCCCTGCCAGTGGTGTAAAAGGAGCCCTTTTATGCGTGTTTTTATTACCGGAGGAACCGGCTTTGTCGGCCGACAGGTCACTCAGGAACTGTTACAACAGGGTCATCAGATCAGAGCGCTGGTGCGCGAAACCGGCAAATCTCTACCTGTAGAGGTTGAAACAGTGAGCGGCGATACCACCAGCTATGAGATGTTGGCAGATGCCGCTCTAGGATGTGATGCGATTATCAATCTGGTTGGCATTATCCGCGAGTTTCCCGTTAAAAAGATTACCTTTGACCGCCTTCATACCCAAACCACAAAAAATCTGATCCGTATGGCGCAGGAAACCGGTATTCGACGCTTCATTCAAATGAGCGCTAATGGTACCCGTGTTGATGCGGTAACCGGCTACCACCAGAGCAAATGGCGTGCCGAACAAGCACTGCGTGATAGCGACCTGGATTGGACCATTTTCCGTCCCTCCCTCATCTTTGGCGCCGATGATTTATTTGTCAACATGCTTGCCGGATTAATAAAAACGTTACCCGTTGTTCCGGTAATGGGGGATGGCTGTTATCGTTTACAGCCGGTCTGTGTCGTTGATGTAGCTCGCAGCTTTGTCCAGGCCCTTGAACGCAACGACACCATTCATCAAACCTACCATTGCTGTGGGCCGGAGCAGTTATCCTACGACCAGGTCCTTGATCTCATCGGTCATGCGCTAGGACGTTCCCGTCCCCCACTAAAACTACACCAACCTCTATGCCTGATGAAGCCTTTGATCTCTATTTTCCAGCACCTCCCTCCATTTCCCATGACCAGTGATCAGCTAACCATGTTACTGGAAGAGAACATTTGTAACTCTAGTAACTGGCAGGAAGTATTTGACCTGCAGTTAACCGATTTTGCCGAAGGTATCCAGCAGTACCTTTAAAAATAACGACAGCCCTCCAGGGCTTTGCCTTAGAGGGCTGTCGTTCTATTTTTTGTCACTAAACTACTGGATGTTAGCAGCATCCCCATTGCGGCTATTGGTCATACTATCAAGCAGAACCTTGCTGCCAATTGATGCCGTTTTCTTGACCAGATTCTCTGCCGTTTCAGCATCTTTGCGACGAAAAGCGTCCAGCAGGGCGTCGTGTTCATCAACGGAAATTTCCATCCGTCCGTTGACCGACAAGGATGCTATGCGTAAGCGGCTGAACTTCATTCCCAATTGATGAATCAATTCATAGAGCTTGTTATTATCAGCGGCTTTGAGAAAAACTTCATGGAATTCATTGTGAACACGGTAGAAAGAACGAACGTCACCCTCTGCGGCCAAGGTTCTTAACTTGTTATTGACCGTTTCCAGACGCTCTAGCTCTTTTTCCGTGAGGTTGCGGGCGGCAAGAGACGCAGCGTAGCCTTCAAGGATGCTTTTGATCGCGTAGAACTCCTGCACATCGCGCTCTGACAGCGCTGCCACTACGGCTCCCTTGCGCGGAATAACGGTCAGGTACCCTTCAGATTCCAGCTGCCTGAAGGCTTCGCGGATAGGTGTCCGGCTGATGCCAAAGCGCTCTGCCAGTTCGGGCTCGGCAACTTTCTCGCCCGGTTTAAGATTACCCTTAAGAATCGCATCACGAATGGTTTCGAGAATTTTCTCTCGCAAGGTCTGATGACGTTCCATATGCTTACTCTTCATAGTAGTTCTCCGCATTGACTATACAAATTGTATACAGTATACATCTTGTGTCAATCTTTTTTTTTGGCTCAACCGGGACCTTCGTACAGGGTATTAATTCTTACTTTCGTTGGTCGGCAGTTAGATATTGTTCCCGACTGAACCCTGCTTTTACCCTCAAACTATGGTAAAATCTCGCTCTATCCCTTGGCGAAAGGCTATTATGTCAGAAGTTTATGTCCACGTTCCTGCTGCACTTTTCCCCGAACGAATTAACTTTCTCCTTGCGCGCAAACTGCAACCTGAGGTTGCCTGTCAGGATGCCAATATGGCCAAGCTCGATATTGAACTGCTTGCTGATAGCGCCGCTGCGTTGGCAGTCGCTGGGCTCAAAACGGTATTACATGCCCCCTATGTTGGCTTTTCTCCAGGGGCTGCGGACTTTCACGGTCGCCGACTGACTATCAACCTGCTTGAACAGACGCTGATTCTGGCAGAGCGGATCAATGCGGAAAAAATTATTTTCCACCCCGGTCTTGAAGCCAACGCCCATGAGCGCAGAGTAGGGGATTGGTTTGAACGCTCTTGCATCCTCTGGTCAAATTATGTGTCCTGGGCCAAGCTCAATGATTGCGCGTTCTGTATCGAAAACATCTACGAAACGTCTCCAGTGCCGTTAATACGTCTGATTTCTGCCATTAATTCCCCTTATTTTGGTCATGTTTTTGATGTCGGACACTGGAATATTTTCAGCAGAGAGCCACTAACAACCTGGCTCGATGCCGCAGCACCCCATATTTACCATCTGCATTTACATGATAATCGCGGCCAGATGGATGAGCATCTCGCCATTGGCTCGGGTACGGTGCCGTTCGATCAGCTCTTTTCCTGGCTCGATAGCTGCGATACATCACCTTCTATCACTCTGGAAAACCACAACCGCCACGCCCTGGATCAATCGCTACTCGCCCTCACCAGCACATCGAGAGGGTCCAATCACCAATAAAAAAGGCACCCGCATAGAGTGCCTTTTTCATAGGTGTCGAACCGTATTGATTGTGATCAGTCAGCGCATTTTGCCTGCGACCTGGATACGGATCAGGGCACGCTGGAGTGCCGCTTCCATAATGGCATAGGATTTATCTTCCTGTGACATGGTTTTTAGTGCCTCTTCAGCACGACCCAGGGCCGCCTTAGCGCGGGCAAGATCAATTTCATCAGACTTTTCTGCGGTATCGACCAGAACCGTTACAGCATCTTCATCAATTTCAACATACCCCCAGTTAACGGCAACATGGAAATGCTGACCGCCTCTTTTATAGCTCATTTCCCCGACACGCAAGGTTGTCAGCAGGGGGGTGTGACCAGGCAATATTCCGAGTTCACCAATCAGGCCTGGCAGGGTCAACTCTTCAACCTCCTCAGAAAGAACCTGCTTGTATGGTGTCACCATTTCAAGCTTGAGTTTTTCAGCCATCACGCTATTCCTTTATCTGACAAATCGGTCATTCTCTACGCTGCCATCTTACGAGCTTTTTCGATGACTTCATCAATGGTACCGACCATGTAGAAAGCTTGTTCCGGCAGGCTGTCGTGTTTTCCATCAACAATCTCACGGAAACCCTTGATCGTATCTTTCAACTCAACGTACTTGCCTGGTGAACCGGTAAAAACTTCAGCGACATGGAACGGCTGAGAGAGGAAACGCTGAATTTTGCGTGCCCGCGCGACCACCTGTTTATCCTCTTCAGACAGTTCGTCCATACCGAGGATCGCAATAATATCCTGAAGGTCTTTGTAACGCTGGAGAACGTACTGAACGTCGCGAGCAACCTTGTAATGCTCTTCACCGATCACCTGAGGATCAAGAATCCGGCTGGTCGAGTCAAGCGGGTCAACGGCGGGATAGATACCCAACTCAGCAATCTGACGCGAAAGTACCGTCGTAGCATCAAGGTGGGCAAATGCCGTTGCCGGAGCGGGGTCAGTCAGGTCATCAGCAGGCACATAAATAGCCTGAACTGAGGTAATCGAACCCTTATCGGTGGTGGTGATACGCTCCTGCAGTTCACCCATCTCGGTTGACAGGGTCGGTTGATAGCCAACCGCCGAAGGAATCCGCCCCAGCAGCGCCGAAACCTCAGAACCGGCCTGAGTGAAGCGGAAAATGTTATCAACAAACAGCAGCACGTCCTGACCTTCTTCATCACGAAAATACTCAGCAACGGTCAGTGCCGAGAGAGCTACCCGGGCACGGGCTCCCGGTGGTTCATTCATCTGGCCGTAGATCAGCGATGCCTTACTGAGAACCCCTGAGTCTTTCATCTCTTCCCACAGGTCGTTTCCTTCGCGGGTCCGCTCACCAACACCGGCAAACACCGAAAAACCACCGTGCTGCTGGGCGACATTATTGATCAGCTCCATAATCAGAACCGTCTTGCCGACCCCGGCACCACCGAACAGACCGATTTTTCCACCACGAGAATAAGGAGCAAGCAGATCAACCACCTTGATTCCGGTTTCGAATGCTTCAACTTTGGTCGACTGACTGATAAAATCAGGGGCAGGGCGGTGAATCGGCCACCTCAGATCTGTTTCCACCGGGCCCATTTCATCAATCGGCTGGCCAATAACGTTGAGGATACGTCCCAGAGTTTTAGGTCCGACCGGCATCAGAATCTGATCACCGGTATCAAGGACATCCTGGCCACGAACCAGACCATCGGTAGCATCCATAGCAATGGCGCGAACGGTATTTTCACCGAGGTGCTGAGCGACTTCACAGACCAGGTTCCATTCCCCTTCGCCGAGGGCAGGGTTGGTGATTTTTACCGCATGATAGATTTCCGGCAGCTTGCCGGGTTCAAACTCAACGTCGACAACAGGGCCGATAACCTGTGTGATCTTACCTTTATTCATAACGCAACCTTTCCTCCTAATCCCGCGGGAATGAACCTGTTTCTATTTGAACTCTCGGTATTATTTGATTGATTCAGCACCAGAAATAATTTCCATCAATTCTTTGGTGATAGCAGCCTGACGAGCGCGGTTGTACTGCAGGGTCAATTTGCCGATCATCTCTGATGCATTACGGCTGGCACTATCCATCGCTGACATTCTGGCTCCCTGCTCAGAAGCATTAGACTCGAGCAAGGCACGGAACAATTGTACCTCAACCATTTTTGGTAAAATCTGCGCAAGCACTTCGCTACGACTTGGTTCGTAAAGATAGTCGACCGAATCAATTTCTGCCTGTTCTTCTTTTTCGGCCCTAAACGGCAATAACTGCTCTACCGTGACATTCTGGACAACGGCACTTTGAAATGCATTGTAGATCAGGTAAACCGCGTCATAGGTCTCTTGACCATACATGGCGACAATCTCCTCGCCAATCAGTTGCGCGGTTTTGAAGCTCACATTGCCGGTAACATCCTCATAAACCTTGATAATTTTATCGCCAACGCGATTTTTTAAGAAGTCACGGCCTTTACGGCCGATAATCATCAGATCGATATTGGTGTAACCTTTGGTGTTGTTACGAATAAAACGTTCTGCTTCTTTTGAAGGATTAGCGTTAAAACCGCCACAAAGACCACGATCTGCTGTCAACAGCAATACCAGCGCCCGTTCTTTGCCTCGTTGACTCAAGAATGGGTGCCCATCAGCCTCTTCGCGCTGGGCCAGATGCGACACCACTTTCTGCAGTTTTTGGGCATAGGGTCGAGCCGCTACTGCAGCTTCCTGGGCGCGGCGCAATTTCGCCGCAGCGACCATTTTCATCGCCTTGGTGATCTGCTGGGTATTTTTGACCGAGCCGATCCTCTTTTTTATGTCTTTCAGACTTGGCATCTGTTCAACCTTTTCTCAAGATCAGGCAACAAACTGACTTTTGAATTCATCAAGGGCCTGATTGAGCTTGCTCCCAAGATCGTCATCAATCGCCATTTTTTCTTCCAGATCTTTAAGAATATCTGATTTTTGTGATTCCATGAATGACATCAGTTCGGTTTCATAACGGCCAATAGATCCGATCGGATACTGATCGACGTAACCATTATTCGCAGCATAAATCACCATAACCTGCTTGGCCACCGGCATGGGCACATATTGACCCTGCTTGAGGATTTCAACCAGGCGCGCACCACGATTCAACTGTGCCTGTGTGGCTGCATCGAGGTCTGAACCAAACTGGGCAAATGCGGCCATTTCGCGGTATTGAGCTAGAGCCAGACGCAATGTACCGGCAACCTGCTTCATTGCTTTAACCTGGGCAGAGCCACCAACCCGTGAAACCGACAATCCGACATTGATCGCTGGTCTGACCCCGGAATAGAAAAGATCGGTTTCAAGGAAGATCTGACCATCGGTGATGGAAATAACATTGGTCGGAATATAAGCAGACACATCACCGGCCTGGGTTTCAATAATCGGCAAGGCGGTCAATGAACCGGCACCGAGGGCATCACTAAGCTTGGCAGCACGCTCAAGGAGGCGGCTATGGAGATAGAAAACATCCCCGGGGAAGGCTTCACGACCTGGTGGGCGGCGCAGCAACAGGGAAAGCTGACGATAAGCAACGGCCTGCTTTGACAGATCATCATAAATAATCAGCGCGTGGCGGCCACTGTCACGAAAGAATTCCCCCATGGTAACGCCGGTGTAGGGTGAAATAAACTGCAACGGCGCGGGATCGGACGCTGTCGCGGCGACAACAATGGTGTAATCCATGGCACCGTACTGTCTGAGCTTATCAACCACCTGGGCTACCGTCGAACGTTTCTGACCGATAGCGACATAGATACAGATAACCCCATTACCTTTCTGGTTAATGATGGTATCAATAGCTACGGCAGTTTTTCCGGTCTGGCGGTCACCGATAATCAGTTCGCGCTGGCCGCGGCCAATCGGAACCATGGCATCAATCGCCTTCAAACCGGTCTGCATCGGCTCATGCACCGACTTTCTGGCAACAATACCCGGTGCTTTGATTTCTACCTGACTATAAGTATCGGTTGCGATATCACCTTTGCCATCAATGGGAATACCGATACCGTTGACTACCCGACCGACCAGGGCTTCGCCTACCGGCACCTGAACTATCTTCTCGGTTCTCTTAACCAGGTCACCCTCTTTGATATGCTCGGAATCACCCAGAATAGCGGCACCAACGTTGTCTTCTTCAAGATTGAGAACCATGCCCATGGTACCACCGGGAAACTCGAGAAGTTCGCCGGACATAGCCTTGTCGAGTCCGTGGATACGGGCAATACCATCACCTACGGATATAATGGTACCGGTTTCGCTGACTTCGACTTCACGACCAAAGTTTTCAATCTGCTTCTTGATTATCGCGCTGATTTCTTCTGCTCTAATTTCCATAATCGTGTCCCGTTACCCCTTTGCTAAGGTATCAGCCATACGTTTCAGCTGTGTTCTCACGCTCCCGTCAAACAACTTACCGCCCATTTCCGCCTGCAGTCCGCCGATTAACGCAGCATCTTTTTCCACATTCAGCACCACGGTTTTCCCGGTCTGCTGCTCTAGTCCTTTGCGAATCGTATCGATCCGTTCCTTTGTGAGCTTGTTTGCTGCGCGGATATTTGCCCGAATCACCCCCGATAATTCATCGGCAAACTGCCGATAGTTTATATCGATTTGTTTGACGAATGAAATCCGCCCTTTTTCCAGCAACAAGCCAAAGAATTTGCGCATCGCTTCACTGAGGATAAGAACCTCGGCAACATCATGGAGGATGGCTGCTTTTTTCTGCAGGGAGATGGTCGGGCTATCAAGTAGCAGCCGCAACAGATCTTCCCTTTCAAGCAATCCTGCCATGGTTGAAAGTTCAGCACCAAACTGATCGACCTGCTTGTTTTCCTCTGCAAGTCTCAGCAGCGCTCTGGCATACCGGATAGAAATCGCACTGTTACTCAATGTAGCTCTCCTACCTTCTGCATGTATTCGTCGATCAGACGGCTGTCATCTTCTTTGGTAAAGTTCTTTTTGAGCAGATCCTCAGCAACACCTACGGCTAGCTGGACAGCTTCCTGTTGCAGACTCAAACGCGCCTTAGCCACTTCAAGCGTGGCGGCCCTTTCGGCATCCTGTTCGATTTTAATTGCCTGCTCCCGGGCATTATCGATAATTTTCTGCTTTTCCATTTCTGCCTCTCTACGGATCGAAGCAGAAATGGTGGCTATTTCCTGTGTTGCCTGGTCCAGCTTCTTATCATATTCGGCAAATTTGGCCTCAGCTTCTTCCTTGGCTTTTATGGCTTCTGCAAGGGCCTTTTCGATATCATCGCGACGACCACTAAGAGCGTTGCGTATCGGTTTTTTTAGAAAATATACAAGAATGGCAACGACAATTGAAAAGTTCAACAAACGGTAGAGAAAATCTTTAAGCAGCACACCACTGTCGACGGGATAATCAGCTGCAACAGCGATACCACAGGACAGCACTACCATCACCAGTGCTGCTGTCAGTGTTTTGTATGTCACGTTCATCTTCAAACCTTCCTGCCTTAAGTCAATGATCTGCCGAGAATTTTGGTGGCAATCTGCTGAGCCAGAGATGCTGATTCCTTTTTCAACGTCTGATTTGCCCGAGCTGATTCCTGACCTACCTGTTCTCTGATTTGATCCATTCTCACACTTGCATTGGATTGTGCTGTTGCGATCATTTTGGACTCTTCTTCACCAGCAAGCATTCTAAATTGTGCGCGCTCATCATTGGCCAGTTTTTTGGCTTCTGCCAACTGCTGCTGGTAACGGTTCATTTTATCATCTATCTCTGCCTGTAGCTCTCTTGCGTGGGCATAAGACCCTTCTATTTTTTCACGTCTTTTTTCCATCACTGCGCGCAGTGGCTGGAACAATATCCTATTCATTAGATAGAGTAGAACGATAAAATTTATGAACTGTAGAATGAGTGTCCAGTTAAGGCTAATCACCTAGCTCACCTCTTTTTTTATGGTAAATGCCATGCTCGATTTTCATGTATACAGTATACAGATAGACCGATCGGCGAATTGGAGACGACTTTAAAGAACGGCATAGCTATCATACCTTCGCAACAGTTGTCAACACTCTGTTCGACGGTCGCCGGAGTTGCTATGGAAAGACCTACTCCGGCAACGTGTCTGATTCCTTTTTTTGGTTGTTTTCACCTTTTGGGGTTGACTGCTTGTCCGTGCTGTGGCGCATTTTTATCTCGCCATTGAAAATCACTTTTTCGTCAATCTTCAAACAGGGTGTTTCAATCGTTCCATCTACCTGTGCCGGCGCTCGCAATTCTACCATGGTGGTCGCCTTGATGCCCCCGACAAAGCGCCCACTGAGAATGAGTGCGCCAACACTGATTTGCCCTTCGATCTGCGCCGTTTCACCGACAACTAGGGTATCACTGGAACAAATTTCCCCAGTGAAAATGCCGTCAAGCCGCACCAGCTCATCAAAGTTCAAGGTTCCTTCAAAGCGACTTCCTTGACCCATAAAGGCCTTGATATCCGCCTTATCGATAGCTACCGGCTTTTTCACTTCTCCTTTGTCTTCCTTTTTCCCACCGAACATAGGCTTTCCCTTTTCATTTTCGTTAGCAGAAGCGTGCTTATGTCCCCAGCAATTGTTCAACCAGTCTGGTCAGATCTGCATTGTCGTGGTAATAAATTTCTATTTTGCCGCCGCGTCTTTTATCAACAAGCTTTACTTGTGTTCCCAGATGGATTTCAAGTTCATTTTCAAGTCCACAGATTTCAGGACTTTTTGCTGTTTCAGTTTTAACCTTAGGAGCGCCATTAAAGCTTTTTATTTTTTTAATCAGTTTTTCGGTCTCTCTGACCGACAGTTTTTTTCTGATGATCTCGTTGCCGGCCTCAATGACATCCTCATCCTGCTCAAGGGACAAGAGAGCCCTCGCATGTCCCATGCTCAGTTGGCCCGCTATCACCATCTCCTTGATTTTCTCCGGCAATCGCAACAACCTCAGGGCGTTAGCCACTGTACTTCGATCTTTTCCAACTCGTTGAGCTACGTCTTCCTGGGAGAGATCAAAGGTGGCAACAAGATAACGATAGGCTTCGGCTTCTTCCAGGGGATTCAGATCTTCGCGTTGAATATTTTCAATCAGAGCTATTTCCAAAGCGTGATTTTCACTGACATCCTGAATGACGACGGGGACCCTGTCCAAACCGGCCTTTTGAGCTGCGCGCCAGCGTCTTTCTCCAGCGATGATCTGATAGCGGTCTCCTTGCTGGCGCACAACAAGGGGTTGAATAACCCCTTTTTCCTTGATTGACGCAATCAGTTCCGCCATTTTTTTATCGTCAAAGTTTTTGCGTGGTTGTCTTGAATGGGGCTGCAGTTCTTCTATTGGACAGGAAAAATATTTCTTCCCTCCTTCTTGAGCGGCAGAACTGATCAGCGCACCGATCCCCCTACCAAGAACCGGTCTTTTAGCCATGGCTTCCTCCTGCCAACAATTCGCCCGCTAAATCGATATAGGCCTGTGCCCCACGGGATGCAATATCATAAAGAAGAGCCGGTTTGCCATAACTTGGGGCCTCCGACAAACGGACGTTGCGTGGCACGATGACGGTAAATACTTTATTACCAAAATGTTGACGGATTTCCTGACTAACTTGATGACATAGGTTGTTTCTGCCATCAAACATGGTAAGAAGAATTCCTTCCAGCACAAGTCGTTTATTCAATTCCTGCTGTACCAACCTGATCGTCTGGGTTATCTGCCCGAGCCCTTCCATGGCATAAAATTCGCACTGAAGAGGAACCAAAACAGAATCGGCAGCAGCTAGTGAATTAATCGTCAATAGTCCCAGAGAGGGTGGGCAATCAATAATGATATATTCATATTGTGAGCGGATTTCATCCAGGGCACCCTTGAGCTGCTGTTCACGATTTTTTGTATCAATCAATTCGATTTCTGCACCGATTAAGTCAGTATTAGATGGTAGCACATCCAAAAACTCCAACTCAGTGCGACAAACAACCTCTGATGCTTTTTTTTCTCCCAGAAGAACACTATAAACCGTTGATATCACATTGATTTTGTCAACCCCAAGACCACTGCAGGCATTTGCCTGCGGATCCATATCTATCAGCAATGTGCGTTTTTCCGCTGCAGCCAAGGAGGCTGAAAGATTAACTGCGGTGGTTGTTTTACCTACTCCACCTTTTTGATTTGCTATAGCGATAATCCTGGCCACGTTGGATTCTCCTCATTCCTGAACAACTCAGCAGGGCAGATTACCATAAAACTATTATTCTTTCAGCTTAAAGATTGTGTAATTATTCAGCAACCGATACGGCAGTGTGGCCCTGCAGTTGATAACACCTGAAGGCAACTCCTATACTGTCAATCCTGCGTGTTTTTGGACGAAATCCGGCTTTTATTTCTGGATCCCCGACAAAAGCACTCGGGAATGACAACATGTGCCGGCATGCTGAATAGTTACATGACTGTTTTATTTCATTCCTTGATAACTAACTTGATCAGATTATCACTGCATAAGCCGTTGGCCTATTCCCTCTTTTTGACAATGCGCAGCAAGCATCTTTCAGCACCCGAAAAGGGAAGTTGGTATTTTATTCCACATATGGGAATATCATACCAGTTTTTCCATTTGTTTTTAACAGCAAACAATTCTTCCTCCCCCTCTGGTCCCTTCATGGCGATCAGCATTCCGCCCGGTTTAATAACTGGCAAGGCCATCTTCAAGAGATCGTTCACATCGGCAACGGCCCGCGCAACCACTACATCAAACCCCTGCCACGCTGGGTTGATCCTGGTTATTTCTTCAATGCGCGCACACTCGATCTCGAGGTTTTTTATTCTCAACAGTCTTTTTACGTGCTTCTGAAAGTTAATTTTTTTACCTACACTATCAAGGGAATAGAAGGTTTTCTGTGGCATCGCCAGGGCAAGGGGAATTACCGGGAGTCCGGCGCCAGAGCCCATATCCAAAACTCGAAATTGGTCCCCCAACAATCCTACCAGCACCAGTGAGTCGAGCAGGTGCTTCTCGACAACTTCATCCATTGTTCTGATAGAAGTCAGGTTGATCTTGGCATTCCAACGCAACAACTCCTCGGCAAACAGTATCAGACGATCAACCAGTTGAACATCCACTCCTTCGATACCAAGAAGTCCTGCACCCCTTTTTAATCTATTTTTCACGCGATTTTTTTCTCAAGTAGACACTTAAAACAGCTACCGCGGCGGGCGTTATTCCCTGTATACGACCTGCCTGACCGAGGCTTGTGGGACGATATTTCATCAGTTTTTCTCTGACCTCAGAAGATAGGCTCGCGACCTTTTCATAATCGATATCATCCGGAATAATCACCTTTTCGTATCCTACGAAACGTTCTACCTGTTCGATCTGGCGAGCTATATACCCTTCATATTTGATTGATATTTCGACTTGTTCAAGAACTTTTTCCGGGAGAAGTTTCATTTCGGGTATTTGTTCACTGATTGTTCGGATAGAGATGTCAGGCCTTCTGATAATTTGTTCGAGCGTTACGCCACTCTTTAATTCACCAAGCCCAAACAGGCTGCACAATCTATCATCCTTGCTGGTTATTTTGGTCTCCCTACAAAGTTCATATGCTTTTTCTATTAACCCAGTCTTCTCCTGGTAACGTCGCCAGCGCTCATCGCTCACCAAGCCAACATACCTACCCAACTCAGTCAAACGCAGGTCGGCGTTATCTTCACGTAATAATAATCGGTATTCTGCTCGTGAAGTGAACATACGGTAGGGTTCTGTCGTGTCTTGAGTAATCAAGTCGTCGATCATGACGCCGAGATAACCCTGATCTCTTCTTATTATCAGCGGATCTTGTTCACGACATTGCAAGGCGGCGTTAATTCCTGCCAGCAAACCCTGCCCAGCCGCCTCTTCATATCCGGATGTTCCATTTATTTGTCCAGCATGAAACAACCCCGAAATCTCGCGGGCTTCCAATGTCGCTTTAATTTGGCGCGGTTCCACAAAGTCATACTCTATGGCATACCCTGGACGCATGATTTCGACTTGTTCAAACCCAACCATGGAGCGAAAATATTGTAGTTGAACGTCCGCCGGTAACGACGTCGACAGTCCACTTGGATACATCTCTGCCCCCTTGATTCCTTCCGGCTCAACAAATGATTGATGGCTTGCTTTGTCAGGGAAGCGGATAACCTTATCCTCAATCGATGGACAGTATCTTGGCCCTATACCTTCGATAACACCAGCATATAAGGGTGATTTATGAATGTTGCTGCGGATGATGTCGTGCGTCTTCTCGTTTGTGTTGGCAATATAACAATCCACCTGGTGACGCTCTATCTTATCATTCATAAATGAAAACGGTCGTATTATTGCATCTCCCGGCTGCCTTTCAAGCTTGGAAAAATCGATTGAGCGCGAAGACAGCCTCGCCGGTGTTCCGGTTTTTAACCTTCCAACGGTGAAACCCAGAGAGCGCAGACAGTTTGATATTTTTTCCGCCGACGGCTCTCCGGCCCTGCCCCCCGAATAATTTTTCATTCCCACGTGGATCAAACCGCGCATGAAGGTTCCAGTTGTCAAAATAACCGATCGACCAAGAAAATCTAGTCCCTCGCGCGTTTTAACACCCACAACCCTATAATTTTTAACTATGATCTCTTCTACTACACCCTGCTTCAAATCAAGATTCTCAGTTGACTCCAAAACCAGCTTCATTCTGGCACTATAAGCCATCCTATCTGCTTGAGCTCTCCCTGCCCTAACAGCTGGACCCTTGCGCATGTTCAGTCGGCGAAACTGAATTCCTGTCTCATCTATATTCAGCCCCATCTCGCCACCCATTGCATCTACTTCATGAACGAGGTGACCCTTTGCCAAACCTCCTATTGATGGATTACATGACATCTGGGCAACCATATCCAAACCCATCGTCAACAACAGAGTAGAACATCCCATGCGCGCAGCGGCAAGTGCAGCCTCACACCCGGCATGGCCGGCTCCGACAACAATAATCTGATATTTTTTTCCGTACCCTGCCATCACCCACCTACCATTATTGTTTCACGTGAAACAAACCTACTTGCCAATACAAAAAGAAGAAAAAATATCATCAAGCACATCTTCTGTAGTAATGCTGCCGGTCACCCTTCCCAGGGAATCAAGAGCAGAGCGCAAATCAATTGAAAGAAGGTCAAGGTCGACAGATCCAAGGTTGTTAAGGAAGTTTTTTATCGAGGAGACTGACCCGGTCAGTGCTTCATAGTGCCGGCGCTCGGTAATATAGGGTGATTCTGAGGAGGGAAGATAATCATTTAACAAAAAGGAGGCGATAGTATCAGTAAGAACATCAATACCATCACCGAGCTTAGCAGAAACAGTAACGATAGGACCGGGGAAAAAAGAAAGGTCATGATGTTCCGACAGGAGATCTGACTTATTTACCACCAAAACAACAGGAACGGCTGATAAATCCGCAAGAAGAGCCCTAAACTGATCGCACAAAGGTGCGGAACCGTCCAGCATTAGAAGAACCAAATTTGCAATCTTTACCACATTGCGCGCCCGCCGTACTCCTTCCTGTTCAACAAATTCATCGGAACTGCGCAAGCCCGCCGTATCGACAAGACGAACGTTAATTCCGCCTATCTGCGTTGACTGTTCTATCAGATCACGAGTGGTTCCAGGAACAGAAGATACAATGGATCGGTCTTGCTGGAGTAAAGCGTTCATAAGCGAACTTTTACCAGCATTAGGAAGTCCGGCAAGCACAACAGTAGCACCATCATGGACAAATTGTCCTGCACGATACGTATTCATTAGATCAGACATTTGAACATGAAGGTTTTCTGCAGTAGAAAAAAGTCGATCTAAATTTTCTGTTGGTAGATCTTCCTCAGGGAAATCTATCCAGGCTTCTGTTTGAACCAGAAGATTTTTTATAGTGGCAGAGTAGCTGTGTAACTGTCGACTGAGTAAACCGTCAAGTTGTTGCAGAGCAGACCGTCGAGAAAACTCGGATGTAGACTGAATAAGACGAGAAACAGCTTCAGCCTGAACAAGGTCAATACGCCCATTTAGATACGCACGATAAGTAAATTCCCCAGGATTTGCCAACCGGATATCATTAGCATAAGCCAGTTGTAAAATCCTTCGTACTATCTGACGACTACCATGACAGTGTACCTCTACAACCGGTTCACATGTATAGGTGCGGGGAGGGTCCATGTATACAACCATTACTTCATCAATATCACTGTCGTCTTCATCAACAATCCGACCAAGATAAAGATAATGAGATTGGAAATTTCCTATCGGGTTTTTTGTCCGAAAAAAGGATTTTAAAAAGGACAATGCTCTGTAACCTGATATGCGTATAACAGCGATACCAGATTCACTAACAGCGGTAGCAGGGGCAATAATAGTATCCTTATCAAGAATCATGATATGGCTATCATGCCTTTTGTGCCTGACGACGAATCAACAATTGTTGAAGAATTGTCAGCAAGTTATTAACCAACCAGTAGACAACCAACCCGGCAGGGAAATTAAGAAAAAGGAAGGTAAAGATAATGGGCATCATCAGCATCACTTTTTCTTGTGTTGGATCAAGGTTGGTTGGCGTTAACTTTTGTTGTAAAAACATGGATGCACCCATGATAACGGGAGTGATATAGTAGGGATCTTTGGCAGAAAGATCAGATATCCACAAAATAAAAGGTGCGTGCCGTAACTCTATAGAATCAAGAAGGACCTTATAAAGCGAGAAAAAAACCGGAATTTGAATCAAAATAGGTAAACAGCCGCCAAGAGGATTAACCTTATTATCACGGTAAAACGACATCATTTCTTGATTTAAGCGTTGTTTGTCATCAGCATATTTTTCTTTAAGTCTCTTCATTTCCGGCTGCAATTTCTGCATGCCCTGCATAGATTTATAGCTTTTATGCGTAAGGGGCCAGAAAATCAACTTTATGCATACAGTTAACAAAATAATAGAGAAGCCATAGTTATTGATATAGCCATTAAAAAAAAGAAGAACATTAAAAAGCGGTTTAGCGAGAAAATGAAAAAAACCGAAGTGAATAGCCTCCTCAAAAGAAGAATTGCTTGACGAAAGATATTCAAGATTTTTTGGACCAAGATAAGCAACATGCTGAAAAGATTTATTTTGCCCAGGTAAGAGAATAAAAGAGCTGGATGAAAATCTATTCTCAATAAAATCGGGTTCATAGCGTATCAAAACCTGATCTATGTTGCTGTTAGGATTAAGTACCTGTAAGAAATATTTATCAGTAAATCCCGACCAAACAAAGTCATTGTAAACAACTGAGTTTTTAACAATATCTTTTGGTTTATCTTCTTTTAATTTATTACCATCAAAAGTAAGTGGGCCTACAAAAGAATAGAAGTCCGATTTTTTATCAGTAGACCAGGGTGTAATTAATGAAATATTATATTTGCCGGCAAAGTGTTCTTGGTTGTTGTTTTGAATAGTAAAACTAGTATCAATATGGTAGGAGTTTTTATATAACGTAAATGTTTTTATAACAGAAAAACCATTGTATTCTGATTGAAAAGTAAGAAGAAGAAAGTCATTTCCGTCGTCAAAGTTTTGATCTCCAATATCAACCAAAGTATAGAAAATATCTTCAGGTAAATTAAGACCATCTGAAATAAAAGATTTAAAAGAATATGTTTCAAAATTCTGAGAACTTAACAAATAAAAATTAGAGTTTTCACTATTATCATCGGCTTTATAATCAGAAAAACTAATACTTTTTATAGATGCGCCTTTTGTAGAAAAGATAATGGTGTAAGTTCCACTATTTATTTCAATCAATTTTTCTTCTATTGAATTTGAATAATCAGTAGAAACAAGTGATTCATTTTGTTTAACAAATGGGGGGTCCACTGCGGGTAAAGTAATATCTGTTGTTTTAACGGTGGGTTGTGGCAGTGGAGCAGGTGTAAAAAAAAGACTATAACCAGACCATAGCAGTATGATTAGAACGATAGCAATAATAGTTCTATTGTCCATTATTTCGTATCCTAATTTTGTGATGAGGGACCGGATCAAAACCACCGGGGTGGAATGGATGGCATTTGATAATCCTTATTAAGGAATAATACAAACCTTTAAATATTCCATGTATAATTAATGCTTCACGTACATAGGAAGAACAAGAAGGATAAAAACGGCAGCAATTTTGTTTAAGGGGAGAGATTAGATATTTATAAATATCTATTAAGTAGATGAAAGGAAATACAAGTAATTTACTTGATCGAGAAAAGTTCATCTAATTCATTTTTTACAAAAATTGTGTTTTGTTTAGTAAAAGGGCGCCTTACAATCAAGACAAAATCAAAGTTTTTTAAATTATGCTGATTCAATCTAAAAAACTCTCTTAAAAACCGCTTAATATAGTTCCTCTTAACAGCATTGCCATTTTTCCGACTTACAGTAAGACCAAGACGAGTAACACCTTCCAGGTTATGTTTAAATAAAAGAACAAAATGGGGTGATTTTTTTCTGCACCCCACTTTTTCCGTATACCTGAAATCTCGCGGTTTAAGTAAACGATTTCTCTTAAGAAAAAAAAAGTTCACCTATTTTTTAGGAATGCTTGCCGCTAAGCATTTACGTCCCTGGGCACGGCGCCTGTTAATTGTGGCACGTCCATTTTTGGTTTGCATCCGCTTCCTAAAACCATGGGTACGTTTTCTTTTGATTCGACTAGGCTGAAAAGTTCTCTTCGACATAGATAATCTCCTAAAACTGACAAAAGATGAATTTTAGTTGTTTTTTATAAAAAGTCAATAAATTTTGTAAAAAAATTAGCTGGAAGGTAATAAAAAATAAATATATAATACTGGGTCGATCTTAAATAAACATTAATAAAAAGAGTGGTAGAAATGGAAAAATTTTGGCTTGAGGCTATTCATAGACTTAGTGACGAGATAGGCGAGCAAAATAAAAAAACCTGGATAGAACCACTCATTTATTTAAGATGCACAGATGCTTTGTTAATCCTTGAGGCCCCAAATAGATTCATAAAAGATTGGTTTATAGATAATTATCAAACAAAAATAGCTAAAAAGTTAAATGAAATAACTGGAAAAAAACTAAAAATTGAAATAAAAATCAATAAGAAAAATGAAATTAAAAAAGAAGAAGAATATAAAACAGTAATAGATAATGATAAAAAACAGAAAATAGCTGAAAGAAAAGAAGAATCAATAAAAGTATCAAATATAAACCTTTTATATACTTTTGATACTTTTGTTTCAGGCCCATCAAATCAATTTGCCCATGCCGCTGCAATGGCTGTAGCTAAAAACCCCGCAACAACTTACAATCCTCTCTTTATATATGGCGGTGTTGGTCTAGGAAAAACTCATATTATACATTCAATAGGTAATGAAATATTGAAAAGTAATAGAAATTTGAATATTACTTATTATTCTTCTGAAAAATTTACTAACGAACTTATAAATTCATTAAGACATGGAAGAATGGAAGAATTTAGAAATAAATTCAGAACTATTGATGTTTTATTAGTAGATGATATTCAATTTATTGCAGGAAAGAAAAGTACACAGGAGGAATTTTTTCATACATTCAATGCTTTATATGAATCACATAAACAAATTGTAGTAACATCAGACAAATTTCCAAAGGAAATTCCTGATTTAGAAGAAAGGCTTAGATCAAGATTTGAATGGGGTCTTATAGCAGATATACAAGAACCAGATACAGAAACAAAACAAGCAATATTAAAAATGAAGTCTGAAATAAATAATATAAATATTCCAGAAGATGTAATTTCGTTCCTAGCTAATTCTATAACAAGTAATGTTAGAGAATTAGAAGGTTATTTGATAAGAATTGGAGCGTATTCAAGTCTTACATCTACTCCAATAAATATAGATATGGCAAAAGACGTTCTCAAAAATATTATAACTGAAAATAATAAAGAAATTACAATCGATAGAATTCAAAAAACAGTCGCTGAATACTATCAGATTAAAACCGCAGAAATTAAATCGCAAAAAAGATTGAAAAACATAGTGTTACCAAGACAAATAGCTATGTATATAAGTAGAAATATGACTAATTTATCTTATCCGGAAATTGGTGATAAATTTGGTGGAAAAGATCACTCTACCATTATTCATGCAATTAAAAAGATTGAAGAAAAAATGGCTTCGGATATGAGTCTAAAAATGACTGTTGATAAATTGATGGAAAAGTTGTTGGGATAATTTTTTAATAATGAATTTTTATAATATTTGTGTATAGAAAATTATTGTTAATTTATTTAAATTTACAATAATCATTAAATTTAGATGGTTTATAGAGATATCAACATATAAACAGGCCCTACTATTACTATTTTAAAAGATATTAAATATAAAAGAAGTATTTCCTGTTGAGGAGTTTTTTATGGAATTTAAAATACAAAAAGATACCTTTCTAAATGCTTTGTTTAGAATTCAAGGAATTGTAGATAAAAAACATACAATCCCAATACTTTCAAATGTATTTATTGAGGCATATGATAATCAAATCATTTTATCAGCAACTGATTTAGAAATAGGTTTAAAAACTTGTTTTAAATGTGAAGTTAAAGAAAAAGGTAAAATAACTATTTCTGCAAAAAAACTGTTTGAAATAATAAAAGAATTGCCAAATGATATTATAAATATAAAAGAAAAAAATAATTATTGGATTGAAATATCTTGTGGAAATTCTTTATTCAATCTTGTTGGATTACCTCCAGATGAATTTCCAAAAATTCCAGAACAAAGTAATGATCTTATAGATTTTGACAGCAATATATTAAATAAAATGATTTATTCTACTGTTTTCTCAGTATCTAATGACGAAACAAAATTTAATCTTACAGGTATTTTTGTCAAATTTGATGATAATAAACTTAATTTTGCATCAACAGATGGACATAGATTATCAGTTATAAGTAAAGAATTAAACTTTCAACTAAGTGAAAAATTTAAAAATGGTTTTATATTACCAAAAAAAGGAATAATAGAATTAAATAAAATAATTGATACTAATGGTAAAATGATAAAAATAGGTGTAACTGAAAATTTATTCAATTATGTTGATGAAAACACAACTTTTGTGATGAGAATGATAGACGGTGATTTTCCTGACTATAAGAGAGTGATTCCAGAGAAAACTGATAACTACTCAACAATTGAAGTAAAGAAATTTACTGATGTACTTAAAAGAATATCTGTTCTTTCGAATGAAAAAACTAAAGGAGTAAAAATTAATATTTTTAATAATGAATTAGTGGTTTCATCTTCAAATCCTGATTTTGGAGATGCAAAAGAAGAGATGGATGTTGTTTATAAAGGAGATGATATAACTATAGGTTTTAATGCCAGATATATAATAGATATTCTAAATATTATAAATGAGGAAAAAATTAATTTTTATATAAAAGATAATATATCTCCAGGTATGATTATTCCCTTAAATAATGAAGAATATCTATCAGTCGTAATGCCTATGAGATTTTAGTTTAATGCTTTTAGAAAAAATAAAAATTATAAACTTTAGAAATATTGATTCTTTAGTTTATTACCCAGGAAAGAATGTTAATTATATCATTGGAGACAATGCACAAGGAAAAACTAACTTTTTAGAAGCAATTTATTTTATGGCTTATGGTAAAAGTTTCAGAACAAATAAGATAAATAATTTATTCAACAACAAAAAGTACTTTTATTTAAATTCAGATATAAATAATGATAATGTTTTTTACTCTATAGATATTAAAGTTAACGATATTGAAAAAAAAATAAAATTAAATAATAAATTAAAAAAAATAAAAGATATTTCTGAAAAATTAAACATTATTTTATATTTTCCCAGTGAAATAAATATATTACTTAAATCACCTTCCTTAAGAAGAAATTTATTAGATAAGTCTATTTTTTTACATGATATTAAATACCTTGATCTTCATATTGATTATATAAGATGCCTAAAAAACAGAAATATTTGTTTAAAAGAAAATAAAGATGATTATATATGGAGAGAACAATTAATTGACTTATCTTATCATATAGTAAAAAAAAGAATTTCTTACATTGATAGAATAAATAAAATTTTATTTCAGAACGTTGATTTTTTTGAAAATGAAATTTATAAAATAAAATATAAAAATTTAGATTTAGATAACTATAAAATAAATATAAGTAAAGAATTCGATAAAACAATAAAACATGAGCAAAAGGTTGGTTATACCCTGCTTGGACAACATACGGATAATGTAACATTCCATATTAATAATAAAAATATTGAAAATTACGGGTCAGAGGGTCAAAAAAAAACATTTTTGCTTCTATATAAATATTCACAGTTAATAAATTTTTATAATCATAAAAAATTTAAACCCATATTGTTAATAGACGATATATCAAGTGAAGTAGATAAAAAACGAGAAAAATTGTTAATTGAGAAATTACTCTTAAATTGTGATCAGTCTTTTATCACATCTTTGAATAAACCCTCTTTTATCAATAAAAAGGCTAATTTTTTTTATATTAACAATGGAAGACTAATTTCAAATAAGGAAATAGAATGACTGAAGAATCAAATTATAGTGGTGAAAGTATTCAAGTTCTAGAAGGACTAGAGGCTGTACGTAAAAGACCTGCAATGTATATAGGTTCAACCTCTATTCAAGGATTACATCATCTTGTTTATGAAGTAATTGATAATTCTATTGATGAATCTCTTGCTGGTTATTGTGATGAAATATTAATTAATATACATGATGATAGTTCCGTTACAGTTGAAGACAATGGACGTGGTATTCCTGTAGAAATTATAGATAAATATCAAAAATCTGCAGCTGAAGTTGTCATGACTATTTTACATGCAGGAGGGAAATTCGATGACAAGGGAGAAGGGGCCTATAAGGTTTCCGGAGGTCTCCATGGTGTCGGTGTATCTGTTGTAAACGCATTATCTATGCAATTAGAACTTGAAATAAGACGCGGAGGTAAAATTTATCGTCAACGCTACAACAAGGGAATACCAGAGGCACCGTTAGTAGAGTGTGGAACAACAATTAAAAGAGGTACTAAAATTACTTTTTGGCCTGATCCTGAAGTTTTTGAAACAGTATCTTTTAACTTTGAAACACTTTCTCAGCGTTTTCGGGAAATGGCTTTTCTCAATGCAGGTGTAAGAATAAAGGTTGCCGACGAACGTTCAGATAAATTTTATGAATTTATGTATGAGGGTGGTATACGATCTTTTGTAGAATACTTGAATAGAGCAAAAAGTCCTCTTCATCCCACACCAATCTATTTCCATGGAAAAAAAGAAAACGCAGAAATAGAAATTGCCATTCAGTACAACGATGGCTTCGACGAAAAAGTATTTTCTTTTGCCAACAATATCAATACCCATGAGGGTGGCACACATCTAAGTGGTTTTAAGGCGGCATTAACACGAACAATGAACACCTATGCAACAGCAAATAACTTGCTGAAAAATGTGAAAATAGCCATCTCCGGAGATGATTTACGCGAGGGTATTGCAGCAGTCATATCTATAAAAATTCCTGATCCCCAGTTTGAAGGACAAACCAAAACAAAACTGGGAAACTCAGAGATAAAAGGTCATGTAGAGGCCTTGATGAACGAACAGCTGGCAACATTTCTTGAAGAAAATCCCCAAGTTGCCAAAAAAATACTGGAAAAAGGAATAGAGGCCGCACGCGCTCGGGAAGCAGCGCGCAAAGCCCGCGATTTAACGCGACGTAAGGGTGCCTTAGAGGGCCTTTCCTTGCCGGGCAAATTAGCTGACTGTCAGGAAAAAGACCCGGCGTTATGTGAAATTTACCTGGTCGAGGGTGATTCTGCCGGGGGTAGTGCCAAGCAAGGTCGAGATCGTCGGTATCAGGCGATATTGCCGCTTAAAGGTAAAATTTTAAATGTCGAAAAAGCACGCTTTGACAAGCTGCTTACTTCCAATGAAATAAAAACCCTTATCACTGCCATGGGCACAGGTATTGGCAAGGACGATTTTGATGTCAGCAAGCTTCGCTATCACCGGGTTATTATTATGACTGACGCTGACGTTGATGGTTCGCATATTCGTACCTTGTTGTTAACCTTCTTTTTCAGACAAATGCCGGAAATAATTGAACGTGGTCATCTTTATATTGCCCAACCACCGCTGTATAAAGTGAAGCGTGGCAAGAAAGAAATCTATCTTAAGGACGACGACGTTCTTCTTGATTACCTGCTGGATACAGGAACTGAGGGTGTGGCCCTGGAAATGGATAATGGCCAGAAGATTGTTCGTGGTAAGCAGATCATCCCCATGTTGCGACATATTATCGACTACAATGAGCATTTCGATAAAATTGTGAATCGGGGTATACCAGCGCAGATTCTCAGCATTTTTTTGCGCGGAAAAATTCGTAATGGTTTTGCCGATCAGCCCACCCTCGAGCCCTTGGTAGAGCAGTTACGCCAGATCGAGCCGACGGCCCGTTTTGATCTCATGGAAGATCCAGACCGGATTATCGTTCGACTCGGTAATTTACATGCGCGTATCGATCGGCAAACTGTCGAGATACTTTCAACCCATGAGTATAAACTGTTGAACCAGGCCTATCGTCAGATTGAGGATATCTGTGCCGAGCATCCGATCGTTATTTCAGTCGAAGGAAAACAGGAGCAGGAGGTCAATAATCGTCAGGATCTTCTCAATGCCATCCTCAGCAGAGCTAAAAAAGGTCAATATATTCAGCGCTACAAAGGTCTTGGCGAAATGAATCCGGACCAGTTATGGGAAACCACGATGAATGCAGAAAAAAGAATTTTGCTGCAGGTAGCCATCGAGGATGCTGTTAGAGCCGACGAAATATTTACCGTGTTGATGGGCGATCAGGTAGAGCCGCGGCGTGAATTTATCGAAATGAATGCTCTTAATGTTGTGAATCTTGACGTTTAACCATCACTTGAAAAAGGCTTCCGCCGGAAGCTTGGAGGAATAGATGATCCAAGAACAAAATAAGGTATCGGTAAATATTGTCGATGAGATGCGCAAGTCCTATATGGATTATGCCATGAGCGTCATTGTCGGCCGGGCGCTGCCGGATGTTCGTGATGGGCTTAAGCCGGTCCATCGTCGCATTCTGTTTGCCATGCACGATCTCGGTAATGATTTTAATAAGCCCTATAAAAAATCAGCACGGGTTGTTGGTGATGTCATCGGTAAATATCATCCCCATGGAGACAGTGCGGTCTACGACTCCATCGTCAGGATGGCCCAGCATTTTTCTATGCGCCACCCACTGGTGGATGGCCAGGGGAATTTCGGCTCGGTCGATGGTGATTCGGCAGCGGCCATGCGTTATACCGAAATTCGTATGGATAAAATGGCTCATGAGTTACTCGCAGACATCGACAAGGAGACCGTCGATTTTGGCCCCAACTATGATGAATCCCTTGAAGAACCCCTGGTATTACCCTGTAAATATCCCAACCTGCTGGTCAACGGCTCAGAGGGAATCGCGGTTGGGATGGCAACAAAGATTCCACCGCACAATCTCGGTGAGGTGATCGACGGTCTGATTGCCGTTATTGATGATCCGCGTCTTGGTGTAGAAGAGTTGATGGATATCATTCATGGGCCGGATTTTCCCACGGCCGGATTTATCAATGGTAAGGAGGGTATCCGCGAGGCGTACAAAACCGGTCGCGGCATTGTTCAAATGCGCTCGCGTGCCATGGTAGAGGTTGATCGGCGCAGTGGGCGCGAAGCCATTGTGGTGACGGAAATTCCCTACCAGGTCAATAAAGCCCGGCTGATTGAAAAAATAGCTGAGTTGGTCAAAAACAAGAAAATTGAGGGCATTTCCGATCTGCGCGATGAATCGGACCGGGATGGCATGCGGATTGTCATCGAACTGAAAAAAGACATGGTCGCTGGTGTTGTGCTCAATCAGCTTTACAAGATGACGGCGATGCAGTCTTCTTTCGGCATTATTATGCTGGCCATCGTCAAGGGACAACCAAAAATTCTGACGTTACGCGAAGTTCTCGATAATTTTATCGATCACCGCCGTGAAATTGTTACCCGCCGCTGTATCTTTGAACTGAAAAAAGCCGAAGCTCGTGCGCACATTCTGCAGGGATTAAAAATCGCCCTTGAACATCTCGATGAAGTGATAGAGCTTATCAAAGGCAGTGCTAACTCACCGGAAGCCAAGAGTCGCCTGATGGAGCGCTTTGCTTTTACTGATATCCAGGCACAAGCTATTCTGGACATGCGTCTGCATCGCTTGACCGGCCTTGAAAGGGATAAGATCCTTGAGGAGTTGGCGCAGGTTCTGGCGCAGATTGACCGGCTTAAAGAAATCCTCGCCAGCGAAGTTGAAATTCTCAACATCATTAAGCAGGAGCTGCTTGAAGTTAGAGAAAAATTTGCCAACGCCAGACGTACCGAAATCATCGATCGTACCGCTGATCTGACCCTGGAAGATATGATTGTTGAAGAAGACATGGTGGTAACCGTTACCCATAGTGGCTATATCAAGCGCAATGCGGTTTCCCTCTATCGGGCGCAGCGACGGGGCGGCAAGGGGCGCAGCGGTATGCGCACCAAGGACGAAGATTTTGTCGAGAATCTTTTCATCGCTTCAACCCATTCCTATATTCTGATTTTTACCAACCTCGGCAAGCTGTATTGGCTGAAGGTTCATGAGGTACCACAGGGCGGCATGGCCTCGCGCGGCAAGGCAATTGTCAACCTGCTTGAACTGGCGCCGGATGAAAAGGTCACGACCATTCTGCCGGTGAAAAAGTTCGAGGAAGGGCGCTACATTGTTACTGCTACTGCTCGTGGAATTATCAAAAAAACCGACCTGATGGCTTATTCCCATCCACGCAGCGGTGGTATTATTGCCCTGACCATCGATGAGGGGGATAGCCTGATCGAGGCACGCCTGACCGACGGCAACCGCGATCTTATTCTCGCCAGCAGCAACGGCAAATCGATCCGCTTCCCGGAAACCAATATCCGCTCCATGGGGCGGACAGCACGTGGCGTACGCGGCATTACTCTGGATCCGGATGATGAAGTTGTCGGATTGCAATCGGTAACCGACAGCACCGCCATGGCACTGGTAACGATTACCGAGAATGGTTACGGAAAGCGAACCGATATTGCCGAATATCGTGTACAAAGTCGTGGAGGCAAAGGGATTATTACCATCAAAACCAGCCGGCGTAATGGCCGGGTCGTGGCAATCAGGATGGTAGACGAAGATTCCGATCTGATGTTTATCACCAATCGCGGAAAAATGCTGCGCACCAATGTGCGCAATATCCGCTCCATCGGCCGCAATACGCAAGGGGTGCGGATGATGGTCCTCGAGGCGGATGAACTTATTGTTTCTGTGGCAATGCTGGCGGAAAAGGATTCAGTCGATGAGTCTGGAGAAATTGAAGAAGCAATTGAGGCAGGACTTGAAGCAGGACCTGAAGCCCCGGAAGGCGACGAAGAGCAGGAATAACCTATTCAAGCTATCGATATTGTTCATGATTGTGTTGTTGGTCGGGGCCATCGGCTACGTAAAATGGCAAGGCTATCTTTTTTCCGAACCACAACGTCTATTGACCAAAGGAGTGAAGCAGGAAAGCCTGGGGCGTTCGACAGAAGCTCTGGCCAGGTATCGACAGATTATCACGCAATATCCACAGGAGTCTGTTGCCCCCGAGGCACTCTATCGTATGGCGCGGCTTTGGCATTTTGATCTGCAGAATCCACAACAGGCTTTACTGAAATACCTGCAGTTGGAGCGTGACTACACCGATAGCAGCCATATTCAGCAGGCCCGCGAAGCCGCCGCTCGTATCGTTAAAATTGATCTGGGAGACGATATCCAGGCGATTGGCTATTATCAACGCCTGCTTGACAATAGGCAGGGGACTCTCGATCAATATCTGTACGAGATTGCTGACAGCTACTTTCGCCTGGAAAACTATCCGCAGGCGCGGATTGAACTGGAGAATCTGCTGTCAACATATCCCGACAGTTCCTTGATTCCAGAGGCTCTTCATCGCAAAGCCACGATTCTGGTGCTTGAAAACCGCACGGACGAAGCTTATCAGGATTGGCGTCAGTTGGTTGAGGATTTTCCCGACAGTGGTTATGCCGGAAGGGCACGTTTTAATCTGGCCTCAATGCTGGAGGAAAAGGGGGAACTGGAATCGGCACTGGCGGAGTACCGCAGTTTGGAAAATTATCCACGACCATTGTTGCTGGAACAGAAAATCGATCATTTAACACGACGCATCCAAAACAGAAATGAGGGGTTGGAATGAATACCAGAATAGCAGTAGTTGGCGCAGGCAGCTGGGGCACAACCCTTGCAAATCTACTGGCGGAAAAGAATCTGTCCGTTACCCTTTGGTGTTTTGAAAAAGACCTGGCGCAGCGAATGCAGACAACCAGGATAAACGACCTCTATCTCCCAGGCATTTCCCTGTCGCACAACCTGAAGATAACCGATGATCTTGGCGAAGCCGTCAGTGAAGCCTCTTTTGTTATCTATGTCACGCCGTCACAGGTGTCGCGCCAGGTACTGCGTCAGTCACTACCAGCCTTAAGGGCTGATGCTATTATCGTCTCCGCTTCGAAGGGGATAGAAAACGACAGTTTGCAGCTGCTTTCCCAGGTGTTTGACAATGAACTTCCCACAGGGTTGAAGCGGTCCGTGGTTTTTCTCTCCGGGCCTTCTTTTGCCCGCGAGGTCAGTCAGCATATGCCGACCGCAGTGGTTGCTGCCGGTTATGAACCAGCGGCTGCTGAGGCTGTGCAACAGCTCTTCAGTACCCCGGTATTTCGGGTCTATACCCACCACGACATTGTCGGGGTTGAGCTGGGCGGCGCTATGAAAAACGTTATTGCCCTGGCGGCCGGGGTCGCCGATGGTTTAGGTTTTGGGTACAATACTCGCGCCGCCCTGATTACCCGGGGGCTGGCGGAAATGACACGCATGGGGGTCAAGCTTGGGGCCGACCCGACAACCTTTGCCGGTCTGGCTGGTATGGGGGATCTGGTGCTGACCTGTACCGGCGACTTATCGCGGAATCGCAGTGTTGGTATAGAGCTAGGCAAGGGGCGCTCCCTCGAAGAGATTCTGGCGGGAATGAACATGGTCGCAGAGGGTGTTAAAACCACCCTATCAGCCTATCAATTGGCACAAAAACTGGGGGTGGATGTTCCCATTATCGAACAAACCTACTTGATCCTTTATCAGGATAAAGATCCGCGTCAGGCGGTAACTGATTTGATGTTGCGCGACCTCAAAGCGGAAAAAATTTAAACTGATACGGATTACAGACAAAGGAGCACCCATGAGGATTCTGATAACATTTATACTGCTGATGTGGTTTGCAAGCGGCAGCCTGTTTGCTGCTACCCTGGTTGAGATGAAAACCAGCCACGGAGCAATTCAGATTGAACTGTATCCAGAGCAGGCCCCAAAAACAGTAGAAAACTTTCTTCATTACGTCGATCAGGGATTCTATGATGGAACGGTTTTTCATCGTGTCATTAAAGGATTCATGATTCAGGGGGGCGGCTTTGACGAGCAAGACCGCCAAAAGGAAACTGCAGCGCCGATCCGTAATGAAGCCGGCAACGGACTGAAAAACCGCGCTGGTAGCCTGGCAATGGCACGCACCAGCCAGGTTGATAGCGCCACCAGTCAGTTTTTTATCAACCTGACTGACAACGACTTTCTTAACCATCGTGGCAGAACCCCTAACGTTTTTGGCTATGCGGTTTTTGGCCAGGTGGTTGGGGGGATGGATGTAGTTGAAACAATCGGTAAACAAAAGACTTACAACCGCAATAACCTCTTTCAGGATTATCCCGAACGTCAGATAATCATTGAAAGTATTCGTAGAATTGATACATTGTAGCGTATTCGGTTGTTTTTGCAGACCAATCTTGATGCCCGCGCATAAAGCATCAGGATGGATGGCTCAGCTCAAAGCGCCACATGCAAGGCGCGCCATGGTTGAATAATGAGGCGTACTAACCTCCGTCGAAGCAGTGAGACGATGGCTGCAACACAGCAGTTGGTGCGTTTTTACGACGCCATCAATCTTGGCGGCTAACCGGCGACCCAGAGAAAGGCGGATAGATGGCACGATTTCGGGTCATGAGCTACGATCTCAATCATGCCCACAGCCGTTCCGGTGAACTGTGTCAGAAGCTTTGCGCCCAGATTATTCGCCAGCAGGGTGCCGATCTGGTAATGCTGCAACGCATCGGGCCGCCATTGGGAGAAACATCCCTACAGTGGTTGGCAGAGCAAGTCGGGTTGCCGGCTTATGGATCCGATAGCGAAGGCAACTGTGCCTTTTTATCTCGTTACCCACTGCATAACCTACAAACCATCCCTTTAGGTTATGGTGACCACAGCCTCAGAGCCGATTTTGATCCAGCCGCCGAGCGCGTTCATCTCGTTAATCTGACCTTAAGCTGGCAGCCGCGCAAGCGCCTTAAGCAAGTCATCCGACTTCTTGGCGAGCAGGTGCTTGGCGGTCGCAGTTTTCCCTGTGCAACAATTATCGCCGGAGACTTTGGCCTTCCTCTGTGGGGCTGTGGACAAGTTGCTTTTAATCCACAACTGGTGCGTGCGAACTATCCCCTGTGGCGGGCAAATTACCCGGCAGTTTTTCCTCTGTGGGGACGGGGTCGCGTCTATTTTCAGGGCCCTATTACTGCTTTAAGTGGTCAGATAATCACCAGTAAAGAAGCAAAAAGAACGCTAATTCAGCTGCCTATGGTTCTAGATGTAGAAACCCGTGATACCCGCAGTACTCTGCGCATCAAAGATCAGGTAACACTTAACCATAAACACCCAAAGCCTGTCTGTGGATAAGTTGATGAAATGTGGAAAAGTGGTTTGTGCTGAGAAAGACCGGGTATGAAGAGCCGCGAAAAAGCATTGCAACTGCTCAAATTTCTTGAGCAGGTTTACCCTGACGCCCATTGTGCACTGAATTACCGATCTCCTTGGGAGCTCCTGGTGGCCACCATTCTCTCAGCCCAGTGTACCGATGTACGGGTGAACCAGGTGACTGTTGAACTGTTCAGGGTTTTTCCCGATCCAGCCAGTTTAGCGTCGGCAGCACAGGAAAGGGTTGAGGAGGTGATTCGTTCAACTGGGTTTTTTCGCAACAAGGCTAAAAATCTGATCAACTGTGCGGCGCAGGTACTTGAAAGACATCAGGGCGAAGTGCCGCAAACCCTGAAAGAACTCGTTGCCCTTGCCGGGGTTGGGCGCAAAACGGCCAATGTTGTTCTAGGAAATGCCTTTGGCGTACCAGGTATGGTGGTTGATACCCATGTTAAGCGCCTGGCGCGTCGATTTGCCTGGACCAGATCTGATCACCCGGATCAAATAGAAAAAGACCTGTGTCGCTTGTTACCGTCATCCGAGTGGACCCAATGCGCCCATCTATTGATCTGGCATGGGCGGGCTTGTTGTAAGGCCCCTGTTCCCCACTGCAGTCGCTGTGTAATTGTTGCGCTTTGTCCACGAAAAGGGGTTGAACGGGCACATTAATCCAGGCGTGAATATGGGTAGATAATAGGTGAGATAAGTTGACATAAGAAAAGCCCCGCAAGAATTTGCGGGGCTTTCCGGTCTACCCTCAGAGGCGTCCATAACTACAGCGATTGCTGTAGAAAACAGTTGATAATCTAGATTTTTACGACATTTGCTGATTGTGGGCCTTTTTCCCCCTGGATGACGTCAAAGCTTACACGATCTCCCTCAGCCAGGGATTTGAACCCCTCGGACTGGATAGCAGAAAAATGGACGAAGACATCAGGACCGTTGTCCTGCTCGATAAAACCAAAACCTTTAGAATCGTTGAACCACTTTACAGTACCTTCTGCCATGCTTTTACTCCTTATACATTTTGTCGAGGGTAACCGATTACTACGTTTTGCTTCTAGCACAAGAAACAATGAAAAACAACGTTATTTTGCAAGGAAACCATGTTTTTGTAGCACTTTTTGAGGCAACGTTAGCATTACAATGGTGGTTAACACCCATAGTGACATAATGATTTTAGACAAATATGATGAGGCTGTGTTGGCAATTGTACGAAACACAGGGTAGACTCAAAAATAACATAACAACATAACAACATAAGGAGGTCGCCGATGGCCGGCAATTCATTTGCGAGTGAAAAAAATCTGACGGTCAATGGTATCAATTACCGTTACCATAGCCTGAAATCAGCCTCGGCAACGGGACTGGGCAATATTGATCGTCTTCCATTTACCATCAAAATTCTGCTGGAAAACCTGCTGCGCAAAGAAGATGGTCAATTGGTCCAGCGCCAGGATATCGAAGCTGTTGCCAAGTGGGGCACAAAAACCGCACAGGCCGGCGAAATTGCGTTCAGTCCGGCGCGGGTATTAATGCAGGATTTTACCGGTGTGCCGGCGATAGTTGATCTGGCGGCGATGCGCGACGCGGTGGCCAAACGAGGCGGGAACCCGGCAGCTATCAATCCTCAGATTCCCGTCGATCTGGTTATTGATCATTCGGTCATGGTCGATCATTTCGGTAGTTCCGACGCTTACAAGGCGAATGTTGATCGTGAAATGGAACGCAACCGCGAGCGCTATACATTTTTGCGCTGGGGACAGAAAGCTTTCAATAATTTTCGCGTGGTTCCACCAGGTACCGGAATCTGCCATCAGGTCAATCTTGAGTATCTGGCCCAGGGCGTGTGGAGCGACCAAGCTGACAGCGAAACCTGGGTTTATCCCGACACCCTGGTAGGTACCGACAGCCACACGACCATGATCAACGGCCTCGGCGTGCTGGGCTGGGGGGTCGGCGGCATTGAAGCTGAAGCGGCGATGCTGGGCCAACCCATCTCCATGCTGATTCCCGAGGTAGTGGGTTTTCGTCTGACCGGTAGCCTGCCCGAAGGGGTCACCGCCACCGATCTGGTTCTGACCGTGACCCAGATGTTGCGTCAACACGGTGTGGTCAGTAAGTTTGTCGAATTCTTTGGTGCCGGACTGTCGCAACTACCACTGGCGGACCGCGCTACCATCGCCAATATGGCGCCGGAGTATGGAGCAACCTGCGGATTCTTCCCCATTGACCAGATAACCCTGAAATATCTGGCGTTGACCGGACGCAGTCAGCAGACCATTGATTTGGTCGAGGCTTACTGCAAGGAGCAGGGACTATGGCGTAGCGATGATCTGGCGGAGCCGGTTTATAGTGCTGTGCTGGAGCTTGATTTAAGCACGGTCAGACCCAGTCTGGCCGGACCGAAGCGCCCGCAGGACCGCGTCTTGTTGGAGCAGATGCGGACCTCGACACAGGAAGTTATCCCTGCACAGAACCCCGATAAGGCTGTTCCCATTCCTGACAGCAAGGATCAACTGCACCACGGTGACGTGGTGATCGCGGCGATTACCTCCTGTACCAACACCTCCAATCCGGCAGTGATGATGGCCGCCGGGCTGCTGGCTAAAAAAGCCGTGGAAAAAGGACTGAACACCAGGTCCTGGGTTAAAACATCCCTGGCTCCCGGATCCAAGGTGGTTACCAGCTACCTGGCCAAGGCCGGCCTGCAGGACTTTCTTGACCAGCTAGGTTTTAATGTGGTCGGTTATGGCTGTACCACCTGTATCGGTAATTCCGGACCCTTAAGTGGACCGATCGCTGAAGCTATCGAAGCCGGTGATCTCACGGTCTGCTCGGTGTTATCGGGTAACCGCAACTTTGAGGGGCGTATCCACGCCCAGACCAAAGCCAACTGGCTTGCCTCACCACCCTTGGTGGTTGCTTTTGCCCTGGCCGGTACCACCCGTATTGACCTGACCAACGAACCGATCGGTACCGGCACCGACGGTCAACCGGTCTATCTGAAGGACATCTGGCCGAGTAACGCCGAGGTTGCCGAGATGGTGGCCCTGGTCAATGCGCAGATGTTTCTTAAGGAGTATGCCGAGGTTTTTGATGGCGATGAAAGCTGGCAGAACCTGCCGGTACCCGAAGGTTTGACCTATGCCTGGGATAAAGAATCAACCTATATCCGGCGCCCGATCTTTTTTGATTCCCTGGAAGTTGCACCTGGCTATCCGGGGATTAAAGACGCCAGAGTGCTGGCTTTGCTCGGCGATACCATCACCACTGATCATATTTCCCCGGCCGGATCGATCAAGGCAAGTAGTCCGGCAGGGATCTATCTGCGTGAGCGCGGGGTTGACGAGGAGGAGTTCAATTCCTATGGTTCACGTCGTGGCAATCCGGAACTGATGGTCCGTGGCACCTTTGCCAATATCCGCCTGCGCAATCGTATGATACCGGGTAGTGAAGGGGGCGTTACCAGGCACTACCCTTCCGGTGATGATCTGAGTATTTATGATGCATCACAACGCTATATCGATGAATCGGTCCCGCTGATCGTGGTGGCAGGCAAGGAATACGGCACCGGTTCCAGTCGTGACTGGGCCGCTAAAGGGACTTTGATGCTTGGGATCAAAGCGGTATTAACCCAAAGCTACGAGCGTATTCATCGTTCCAACCTGGTCGGGATGGGGGTCTTACCGCTCCAGTTTACCGGCAAAGACAGTGCTGAAAGTCTGGGGTTGGACGGTAGTGAAACCTTCAATCTGCCTGCCGGTCCAGTCCTGCAGGCAAAGCAGAAATTGCCGCTTGAGATTATCCGTGCCAACGGCCAGCGCCAGATCATCGAGGTGCTGTGCCGGATCGACACCGATCAGGAGGTGGCTTTCTTCAAAAGTGGCGGAATTCTTAACCACGTGTTGCTGGAACTGATGAAGAAGTAGCGACATTTCAAGGCAGATCGATCATGACAGCGCCGGTGGAGAAAACCAACTCCATCGGCGTTTTTTGTGGGTCAACTATTCAATCAATCTCAATGTCGCTGATAATAACTTGCGTGCCGGCAACCTGCCAGCGGATATTGAAGCGGTCAAGAAGACAGCCGTATGAGCGCTGATCGTCCCCTTGGTGGCGATAAGCCGGACGTGGATCGAGGGACAGGGTTTCGCGGATCAGGGTTTCCAGTTCCGGCGCCTGAACAGAAAAATCGATCAGTTTGCGCCGGGCCTGATCACTGAAGCTGACCTCCAGGCAGGATTGTGGCTCGCTGCCGGCAAAGCCGCCCTGCGCATTCGGAAGGCTGTCGGCATAGGGGATATAGGGCTTGATATCAATGATCGGCGTTGCATCGATCAGGTCTGCTCCCTGCACCTCCAGCGTCAATGCGCCAGGCTTGTTGTGAATGTCAAGCAATGTAACGGCGGACAGGCCGATGGGGTTGGGGCGAAAGGGGGAACGCGAGGCAAAGACCCCAACGCGGCGGTTGCCGCCCAGCCGGGGCGGTCGCACCGTCGGGCTCCACCCCTGATCAAGATGCTGGTGAAAAACAAAAAGTAGCCAGAGATGACTGAAGCCATCAAGACCACGAACAGCTTCGGCGGAGCTGTATTCGGGCAGAAACTTGACGGTGGCCCTGATCGACGGTGCCAGACCCGCCTGGCGCGGGGTTGCGAACTTTTCCCTGAACGGCGAGTGGATGATGGCAATGGGGGACAGCTGCAGCTTATTCATTAAACCCCCTTTGCTGATTGCAGATTGGTCAAAGGAGCTTTGCGACTGCTCAACCAGACCCCGAAGAAGACCAGAATGCAGGCAAATAATTGTGACATGTTAAGTTTGTCACCCAGAATGAGCATCCCCATGATCACAGCAAATACCGGAATCAGATTGACATAGGCGGCGGCGCGATTAGCCGGAATTTTGCTGACACCGAAATTATAACAGCCGTAGGCCAGACAGCTGATGGCAACCCCGAGATAGATAACGGCCAGAGCAGGAACCATTACCCAGCCGGCCGGCAGACCCGCACCCGGCAGTAGCAAAAAAGGGAAAAAAAACAGACTGCCGATAAAAGCCTGAAAAGCCGTCAGGAACAGGGGCGGGTAGTGACTGCTTAAGTGTTTGACCGAAATGGTATAGCCGGCAGCAAAAATCATCGCGAGAAACTCCAGAAAATTACCCAGTAAGGGGTTAGGCGCATTGTCGCTGCTGTCTCCAGCCAGGCTCAACCAGATAACGCCACCAATTGCTACACCGAAGCCGATCAGGGTCTGGCGGCGAATCTGTTCCTTCAACAGACCCCAGGCCAGCACAGCCACCAACAAGGGCAGGATAGCGGAAATCATTCCGGCTTGGGAAGCACTGGTCAATTCAAGGGCTTTGGCTTCAAACAGAAAATACAGACAGGGTTCGCAAAAAGCCATTAACAGCAGGTATTTGACATCTTTGCGGCGGAATGTCAGACGCCGGAAAGATGGGATAAAGATAGAGAAACACAGGGTAGCAATCAGCATCCGGCCAAAAACCACCTGCATTGGATGATATCCCGTGAGCGCCAACTTCATGGCAACAAAAGAGCTGGCCCAGAGAATCATCGCCAGCAGCAGACAGATTTGTGGTAACCATTGATTGAATTTCCTCACCTAAGTACTCCATAGTAAGATTCAGCCGGAAGATAATACCCCCTGATAAATCTTTCCATCAAAAAACATAAGGAACCATTATTGTCTTGTAAGAGAGACAGAGAAATTTTCACTACCTACAAATAACCTGATTGGGTAACTTTTCTGATTGCAGGGCGAATAACAGGAAAACCCTTATTGCGGAGAACAGCATGCTAATCTGTGAGCAATGTATACCTACCTTTGACGATACCCTCAACCACCACCAGATTCAGCTGGAGCGTCAAACGATTTTCACCCTCCAGATCAATGTCGGCAAGCTATGTAATCAATCCTGCGCCCATTGCCATGTTGACGCCGGCCCCTGGCGCGACGAGATGATGACGACAACGACCTTTGACCGACTGATTGAGCTGCTGGAGCAGTCGCCTGCTGTGCAAACCGTCGATATGACCGGCGGTGCACCGGAACTCAACCCCAACTTTCGTCCCTTCGTGAAGAAGGTCAGGGCGCTGGGCAAGAACCTTCTGCTGCGCTGTAATCTGACCGTGCTGTTTGAGCCCGGGCAGGAAGATACCGCCGCATTTCTGGCACAACAGCGGGTCGAAGTCGTAGCTTCTTTGCCCTGCTATCTCGAAGATAATGTCAACAATCAGCGTGGTGACGGGGTGTTTGCTAAAAGCATCAAGGCCCTTAAGCAACTCAACGCTCTGGGTTACGGGCAGCCCGACGCAGAGTTGCAATTAAATCTGGTTTACAACCCCGTCGGAGCGCATTTGCCACCCAGTCAAACCGCTTTGGAACAGGCCTATCGCGAGCAACTTATGGGTCGGTTCGGGATTGTTTTCAACCGGCTCTATACCCTCTCCAACATTCCGGTAACCCGTTATGCCCAGCATTTGCATCGAAACCAGCAGTATGATGACTATCTGAATCTGCTGGTGGAGAACTTCAACCCCGTCGCTGCGCGCAACCTCATGTGTCTGCAACAGGTCTCTGTCGCCTGGGATGGTAGCCTTTATGACTGTGATTTTAATCAGATGGTTAACCTTCCCGTGGGCGGTGAGGTCTGCAACATCTGGGATATCGAACGTCTCGAACAGGTCCCTCGCCGCATCGCCACCGCTGAGCATTGTTTCGGCTGCAGCGCTGGTGCCGGCAGTTCCTGTGGCGGAGCACTGCTATGAGCTTCGAGACGATCGTAACTATTCAGCGCTATCCTTGCGCAGGGCCTTTGGATCCTGTGGCAAGGGTTTTTGTCGCCATGGACGGCGACAAAAAGCGGTCATGGAAGACCCAACGGGAAACAATCGCGTCCCTTGACATAGGATTCAAAGGCCCGGTGCTGAACAGATACAGACGATCAATGAAACCCGCAGTCAATCGATTCAGAATTATTACGGGGATGTGCTGCAAAGCAGTCATGATCTACGGACCACCTCAGGGTTTTCACAACCACTCTGGTTTTTTTCTCTGTCATCCCTCAGCCGTAGCCGATACGCCAGGAGCCAGCCCATGCTGTTGATCTGTTTCCGCCAAATCGTTCTGATCCTCATGCTGATGGGGGGATCTCTTGTTCAGGCGGCGGATCTGCGATTATCTTTTGGCGATCCTGAACAGGGAATTGCCGACGGTTGGCGTGAGCAGCATTTTCGCGCGACAGATCCGACGCAGTACCGCTTGCTCGAAGATGGTGGCGAGGTGGTGCTGCAGGCTGAAAGCCGCAAGCAGGCGTCGGGGCTGGTGTATGAAATCGATGTCGATCTCGCCTCCTATCCGATTCTCGTATGGCGCTGGAAGGTAGAGGGTATTATTCCTGCCGGAAACGCCCTGACCAGGGAGGGAGATGACTATCCTGCCCGCGTCTATGTGGTGTTTCCCCACTGGTTCAAGCCCAAAACCAGAAGTATCAACTACATCTGGGCCAATCGCCTGGCGCAAGGGGAGGTTGTTCCCAACCCATTTTTCGGTAATGCCCGCATGATGGCGGTGCAAAGCGGAAATGAGCGGGCCGGCACCTGGATTACAGAATGTCGTAATGTTTATCAGGATTACCGCGAGATTTTTGGCGATGCTCCGCCAACAGCCGGAGCCATCGCCCTGATGACCGATACCGATAATACCGGCGGAGAAGCCCGCGCCTGGTACGCCGATATCCGTCTGGTGGCGGCAGACAAGGATGCTGATCCGCCCCTTTACTGCCCCTGAGCAGGCTTGATGTTGTTGCCAATACTCCTTCCTTGGAGCCGTTTTTGAACCGCCGCCGCAGTCTGATCAGGGTTTTCTTCAGGGAGGGTGTAGGGAAGTCAGAACAGTTCGGGTGAAAAAACCGTTGGCAGTTTGGCAGCCGCTTTAACCGTCCTGTTCCCAGATATCAGGGTTTGTAAGAATAGTCAAAGGTCATCTTCTCAGGCGCATGAAGGAAAACAGAATGACTTGCGAGACTCTCTTATTGCATTTCTGACAATTCCAATCATGCCGGTGCCATTCGACTTATTGCTTCGGCGACAAAACAGTTAAAAGTTGAACTTACATCCTCATTCCCGCGAAAGCGGGAATCCAGTGAGATTTTAGGCTGTTAAAGAACGGATCCCCAATTAAGGCACGCGGGGATGACAGGTTATTTACTCACCGGAGTAATAACATCCTTCTAACCGGGCGCAAGGACACCAATATCAGCAGGATCAGGGCGCTCCACTCCAACCACAGGGGCAGCAATTCCTGCACGGCACCGATCTGTGCCGGAACTTCAATGCTAAATTCCCTGACAACCCCGTCAACCAGCACTCCGAGTACCAAGGAAGTAGAAACAATTCCGATCAGGTAGCAGCCAAGGGCACGATTGCCCATTTCCCGGCGCAGCACTCCGAGGGTGGCCAGACTTGTGATCGGGCCTGCCAGCAGGAATACCAGTACGGTACCCGGGGAGACCCCAGCCACCAGCATGGCTGCGGCGATGGGCGTCGCGGCGGTGGCACAGATGTACAACGGAATACCGATCACCGCCATGAGCAACATCGGCCCGAGACCACTGCCGTAAGCGGCCAGGGCTTGCGGCGGCACAAAGGCCAGAAGCAGACCCGCCATCACCAGACCGATCACCAACCAGAGGCGAATATCATCCAGGAGCTCACCGAAAGCATAACTCACGCCGTTACGCAACCGATCGACAAAGGGAAGCTTGGCGGCATTCTGCGGCACTGATTTGCAAGTACAGGTATCCTTGCAAGCAATATTGTCGGAAGACACTGAGTCAGGAGACAAGGGGAGATTGGTTGCAGATCTGTCTGATGTGGCAACAAGCAACCCAGTGATGATGGCAGTGACCACAGCGCCACTCGCCCGTACTATAGCCATGAAGGGTCCGAGCAGAGCATAGGTGATGGCGAGGGAGTCGACCCCGATGCCGGGGGTCCCAATGAGAAACGCGGTGGTTGGCCCACGGCCGGCACCGCCCCGGTGTAGCGCCAGAGCCGTCGGAATGGCTCCACAGGAACATAGTGGCAAAGGAGCTCCGATGACCGCTGCACGGGCGATGTCCAGCAGGTCGGATCCGCCAACCAGACGCTGCAGAACCTCTTCAGGCACAAAGGCTTTGATCAGCCCGGCGGCAAAAAACCCAACCAGCAGCCAGGGTGCAGCTGTTAGGGCAATGGAGAGAATTTCGTTAAGGATGATCATGTGTCGGATTCCAATCAAGGGTTATCTGTCGAAATGATTTGTTGTACCATTATCAAGTATCATCCGAAGACCGCTGACTCCACAACCCACTGACAGGATTATCCTTGCGCGGGGACCAGCAACAACATAATAAATCGTCCTCACCGGAGCCACAAGACAGCGCTGCTGAACTCCAATCCCAGGTGAGAGAAGCAAAAGAGTGGCACCAGGAATAGTCGCAAAATCATTGTTGGTGTAGACGGGCATTGATAGCAAATGGTGCTCTAGGTGAAGCCGCTCTGACGCCAAAATCGGGCCAAGCGCCCGGCCTTTCCCTGCGCGCTTTTTTCCTTTCAGCGCTGAGCGTATGTGTGGCGTATTTTGTTCTACCTGGTTGGGGGCGAAAAAACCGCGACAGCTTGCTGCCATTGGTGGAGGCTGGTTAGTCCTCACGCTGATATGACATGGGGTCTTGTACCCGTGCGGATCTGGACACATAAGATGGACGGACTAAAAGAAAGTGACTTTATTCTTGCGGCAAAGATCAGCGTATTGAAAAAACGGGCATCCTAATATCAGCAGAACGGGCAGGAGACCGGATATTCGGTGGCCGGAACCGATCAGGTTTTTATTCTGATTGCTTAAGAGACCCACCGGGTTTCTGAGCGGTTTTGCCAGCGTCCCAGCAGCCAGCGCCCCAGCCCCATCCCAACTAGCGTCATGAACATCACCGGGAGAAAGTGCCAGACTACAAGCTGCACTGGATCATCACTGGGATCCACCAGCCGCAGCAGGATATAACCCAGGCCGGCAACGCACAGACCGATCATGCTCCCGGCCCAGCAGCAGCGGGTGGGGGCGGCTTTGGCTGTGACATAAAACATGACCCCCCCCGGTAGCAGCCCGTAGAGGATGATGCGCACGACACAATCAAAGCGACCCAATTGTAGGCACTCACTTAAAGTCAGGGTACTGAAGTTCCACATGCCGTAGATAAGCAAGCCGGCAAACAGGCCCAGGGGTAGTAAGGGCACAAAGCGGACCCAGGGTTTCTGGTTGATGTCGGGCAGGCTGAGCCAGCCGGCAGCCAGCGTACTGAGCAGCACAACGCCCAGCATCAGCAGGACTTCAGTTAAAAACAGGCTTTGCTGAATTTTCTGACCGATATCGTCGCGCAACCCGTGGCTCACTAACAACAGGGCAAAGTAGAGGGTCATCAGCATCAACAGGCGCAACACGACAGCGGAAGCCTTGGGTGCAGCCTTTGGCGCGCCTGCTTGGGCAAGTCGGGTGATAAGATCACTGGTTTGCATGAGAATCTTCCTGTTGGGCCTGTAGCGCCAGGGTTTTCATGGCGCGGTGAACGGCGACCTTGACGGCGCCCTCACTCATGCCGAGGCTGTTCCCCACGTCCCGGGCACTATGCCCTTCGATTTTCATCATCTGGATAATAGTTCGCTCCCGCGGGGATAAGGTTTCAAGTAATCTGTCAAGCTGTTGACGATCATCCAGTGCCATCCGCAACTCCGGTGCCCTCTGTTCTGCAACAGCCTCCAGTTCCACCTGGATTCCCGCCGCTTTACGTCGGTAATGGCTGCGCAGATGATCCTTGATCTTGTAATCGGCAATGGCAAACATCCAGTTCAAAAAAGAGCGATCGCTATTGAAGGTGTGTCCGGCGCGATGGACGGCCAGCAGGACGTCCTGTACCCGATCCTCCAACTCGCTGTGATCCCCCAGGCGCTTGTAGATAAAACCCCGAATCATTGGAGCGATATCCGTTAGCAGTTGATGGTAAGCCTTGCCGTCACCCGTCTGGGCTTTACGCATGGCTTCGGCAAGCTGCCGATCTGTTGGTGAAGGAGCCATCTTGGGTCTTCCGATAGTGATTTATTTGCAGAAACCATAGCATGATACGCTGAATATGATAAAAATAAACCTCTTCGCTTTTGCCTTCGATTTTGTCGAGGTCAAGCAGATGATGACCCGGACGTACGAGTCAACGCGTCAATGGTTGGGTGATGGCAGTCTAGATCGGGATGATGACTAGGCAGGGATTGTGCCGCATCGCCATGACATGTGATCATAAGTGACTATGCAGTTTCTGGTGCGAATAATCGCCACCAGTACTTATCTTTCTTGCTTTTTTAAGGCCTCAAGATCAGGAATCAACAAAGAGCGGTAGGCGGTTTGCAGAAGTCCTGCACGTTTGAGCCGGGCGATTTCCTCAGCGACAGCTTCACGCGTTGCTCCCACCAGATAGGCAATATCCTTCTGCGTAATTGTCAGCCTGATGCCGTTTGCTTCCTTGATTCCGTGACGTTCGGTGAGGCGTAGCAAGGTTGTTTTGAGTCGTTCCGAGACAGATTTAAAGGTCAGATCCTGGAGACGGGTTTCCAATTCGCGCAGGCGAAAGCCGATCAACTTCATGATATTGAAGGTCAACTCCGGATGTTCAGTCAGAAATTTATTAAAATGGGTGCGGCTGAAGATACAGACCAGGCTGTCCTCGGTAGCTTCGGCAAAGTGTGAGCGCCTTTTTTCATCGGTGACGGCCAGTTCTCCAAAAATTTCACCAGGGCCTAAGACATCGAGCGTGATTTCATTACCTTCGGCATTCACCATTCCCAGGCGAACCCGCCCTTTTTTAACCAGATAAATCTTGTCACTGACATCACGGGACAGATAAAAAGGCTGGCCACGGAGGCATTCCTCCATTTTGCTGATACCTGCCAGATATGACTTGTCCTCATCACTGAGGCTGGCAAAAACCCCGCCGGTATTCTTGATGTACCAGATTTTGTCCTGCATTGTTTTTCCTCTGATAAACGGTAAGTCCCTACTTTAGCAGGTTTTTACTTGATTAAAAGAATTAACTTAACAAATAATGCCACCACTTTGCCGAAAAGTATCCCAGCTTATATTTTCAGCCGCCTACCCACAGATTCTGCGGAGGAGGCTAAAAGACAATGACTGGATTTTTGTCGGTCCGGTAAAATAGCTATCAAAAACCTCCCGCCGCTCACCTCTTGTCCGGAGGTTTTCAGTCCCACATTCCCCTTCCTCTGCAAATTTTTTCTTTTTCTAATATTTAAACGAAAATGCGTCAGCAAAACCACCTGAATGTAAGATGTGTTACATTCTGTCTTTACCGATCTCGTTAGGATTAGCATCAGGGGATATTTAAGACGATGGTTAACCCAAGGGACTATCGTTGAGCTGTAACTATTCAGCACTGTACTTGCGCAGGGTCGGGGTTCCTGTGGCAAGGGTTTTTGTCGCCATGGACGGCGACAAAAAGCGGTCAGGGATGACCCAACGGGAAACAATCGCGTCCCTTGACATAGGACCCCCGATCCGGTGCTGAACAGATACGTTGAGCTTTTATTAACCGAGTTTCAACAAAGGAGGCTTTATGAGTCGGATTTGCACCCTGGATATTAAGGATGTAGCTGATAATGTTGCCGGTATTCTCAAAGAAATCGATCAGGCTTTTGGTTATGTCCCCCATCTGTTTTCAACCTACGCCCATCATCCGCCGCTGCTCGAAGCCAACTGGAACAAGGTGAAACGGGTGATGATGGAAGGTGACCTGTCGCGCAAGACCAAAGAGGCCATCGCCCTGCTGGTGTCGCAGGACAATGGCTGTAACTACTGTGTTGCCGCCCATACCGGTGCTTTGCAGATGATTGGGCTCAGCGACGAAGAGATCGAAAAAATATCCTCGCAACTTGACGCTGCCGATTTTTCTGAACTGGAGCGATCCCTGATCCGCTTTGCCCGTAAAGCCAACAGCGACCCCCACCGGGTCAGCGATGAAGAATTTCAGGCGCTTAAGGCTATCGGCGCGACAGATGCACAGATTGTCGAGGCTTTGGGTGTCATGGAGGTGTTTACTGCTTTTAATAAATTCCTTGACGTCTTGCAGGTAGAGTTGGGGTAGCTTGCAAGAAGATTTTAAGCAGGGGAAACACCCTCATTGGATAAAAGTATCAGATGATCGGCGAGCACCTTGCTGCCGGGAGGAAACTATGGGTTTGTTGGGAAAAAAAGGAATTATTGTTGCTGTCGTTGTGGTTCTGATCGGGCTCTTTTTTGTGTTTGATCTGCATCATTTTCTGACCCTGGCGGAGCTGAAAACACGGCAGGAGGCCTTTCACCAGTTTTATCTGGCGAATCGTCTGGTGACCCTGGGAACCTATTTTTTGCTTTATATTGTCGTCACCGCCTTGTCGCTGCCCGGCGCAACCGTCATGACCCTGGCCGGCGGTGCCCTGTTCGGTTTCTGGTCGGCGCTGATCGTGGTGTCTTTCGCCAGTACCATCGGCGCGACTCTGGCCTTTCTGGTCAGTCGTTTTCTGTTACGTGACTGGGTTCAGGGGAAGTTTGGCGAACGTCTGAAGGCCCTCAATGACGGCATTGCCAAAGAGGGGGGATTCTATCTGTTTACCTTGCGGTTGGTGCCCCTGTTTCCTTTCTTTGTCATCAATCTGGTCATGGGTTTGACCCCGATGCGCACCTGGACCTACTACTGGGTCAGCCAGATCGGCATGCTGGCTGGTACCGCTGTTTACGTCAACGCCGGCACCCAGCTTGGTCAGATCGAGAGTCTGGGCGGAATTCTCTCGCCCGGGCTCCTCTTTTCATTTGTCCTGCTCGGAGTTTTCCCCCTGCTTGCCCGTAAAGGAGTTGATATTGTGCAAAAAAGCCGCATCTTGAAGCAGTTCGTCAAACCGAAGTCCTTCGACTACAACATTGTCGTCCTTGGGGCCGGATCCGCCGGTCTGGTCAGTTCTTATATCGCTGCGGCGGTGAAGTCGAAAGTCGCCCTGATTGAGCGCGACAAGATGGGAGGCGATTGCCTGAATACCGGCTGTGTACCGAGTAAAGCTCTGATCCGGTCGGCTAAAATTCTTAACT
>NZ_JCBCBS010000043.1:0-27611 GCF_059864205.1 Pelovirga sp. | reverse complement strand
CGCGCCGTGCCCCGACGGAATTGTTGTTTTTATCCGGCAATCTTCAGGACGATTTTGCCGAAGTGTTTGTCTTCTTCCATCATGGTATGGGCAGCGACAATTTCCTCCATGGGGAAGGCCTTTTCGATGATTGGCACAATGCTGCGGTCGGCAAACTTCGGCAGGGCGCGACGGGTGAATTCAGCGACAATCTCGCCTTTTTCGGCTACCGGCCGACTGCGCAGGACCGAACCAATAATTTGCTGGCGTTTGACCATCATCAGAGCCAGATTGAGTTCCGCTTTGATACCGCTGATGACCCCGATAACGACCAGTCTGCCCTTGTAGGCCAGTGAGTTCATGTTGGGTTTAAGGTAGGCCGCGCCAACGTGATCGAGAATGACATCCACCCCTTTTTTGCCCGTGAATTCTTTGACAACATCGGTGAAGTCGGGATTCGTGGTGTAGTCGATCACCAGATCGGCACCAAGTTCCTTGACCCGCTCCAGCTTGGAAGGATGGGCAGTAACGATCAGTTTGGCATTGGGGGTGAGGGCTTTGGCGAGTTGGATGGCCGCCGTGTTAACGCCACCGCCGCCGCCATGAAGGATAGCTGTTTGACCATCTTCGAGTCCGCCGATCATAAAGACATTGAGAAAAGCCGTAATGTAGCTTTCACAGACGCAGGCGGCCTCTTCAAAACTCATGCTGTCGGGTATCGCCATCAGGTGGTCGGCGTAGGCCACGGCATATTCGGCATAACCGCCGCCACCGACCAGACTCATCACCCGATCCCCGACCTTCCAGTTGGAAACGCCACTGCTGACGGCTTCAACGGTGCCGGCAACCTCAAGGCCAAGGATTTCTGAATCACCGGGAGGAGGTGGGTAATTGCCGACGCGTTGGACCAGATCCGGACGGTTGATGCTGGTGGCTGCCACCTTGATGAGAACTTCATTTTCTTTGGGCTGGGGTTTTGTCACCTCGCCAACGGACATGACTGTCGGGGCGCCGAACTCTTTTATCACAACTGCCTTCATGAATCTCTCCTTTGCTGATTGAAATAGATTGGCAATAAATATCGGTTTCAGACATAATGCGACCCTGATTGCCGAATCAGATGACCGAGCCTGCAGTATAGTCGGATTGTTTGCAGGATTCAAATTGCCAATCTGGTTTTTCGTCCGTAATACGGTTCTTTTGCACCGTGGCGATGTCAATCTGCGACCTTGTTTGTGAGGCGTACAAGCGGACAACTGTAAGCCTTGATTTCAAGTCCTGGATTTTCCTGTCACCACGAAACAACTTTCCGTTTGCGCCGCAAAGACTGGATTCAGCCTAAATGGATTTTTGTGACAAAAACATGGCGCTGTACCATTTGCGGCTATTTGCATGAAGGTGATTTTCCACCGGAATTTTGTCCTTTGTGTCATGCCGGTTCCGATAAGTTTGAACTGATCGCGACTGTTCCTGCCGGCAGTTCCCTGGTTCACAAGCTCAGGGATGAGTTGCGCCAGATGCAAAAGACCTTTGCTCCGCACGCGGTTTCAGCGCATTTTCCGGCAGCATTGATCCCTACTTGTACCTTATTTTTGCTGCTCGCTGTGATCTGCGTTTATCCTCCCCTGGAATTTGCCGCATTTGCTCTACTGGTGATGATTGTGATCAGTGTCCCGCTGACGATGTTGACCGGCCTTTTCATTTGGCAGAAAAACTATCAGCAATCATTGAATCCCCTTTTTGTGAAAAAAATCAGCCTGGCCGTGGTTCTGTTACTGCTTGCCCTGGCGACCCTGGGATGGCGCTGGTTCAATCCCGACCCCCTGGCCGGTGGCACCGGAGCGATGTGGATTTACTCACTGCTCCATCTGCTGATGCTGATTTGTGTTACCCTTGTTGGCCACTATGGCGGGGTGCTGGTTTCGGCCAGGCGAAAGGAAGAAAAAGATGAGGGGCGTGGCAAGATTAAAAAATAAATATTTTTTATTTGAGGAAATGATTGTAGAATCCCACCCCTCAATTTTTTTTCCACTCCTGCCCTGGTGGGTGGGAACGTCAGCCTTCAAGTGAGCTAAAAAGTGCAGTTTAATTTGCAGATATATCTCAACTATGTCCTGGTGTTTTTGGTGCTGGTCGGTGGCCTGGTTGCCGGGATGCTGGCGGGTCGTGTGATTCATTTGTCGTTCAGTGGCGAGCAGACCTTTCAGCCTGGGACTGTAGTGCAGCCGCTGGCCGTGCGTCAGCTGGACCAGGACGATCTGCAGGTGATTATCAATCGCAGCCTCTTTGACGTGGCTTCCATCGGCGCGGCTTTTGTCAGGCCTGATGTTGCTGATATGTCGCTGGACAGTGAAACCCTTCAGGCTTCTGCCCGGATCGAAAATCTGACGTTGATCGGAACTGTTGTTGCTGGTGAATATTCTCTGGCGCTGATCAATACAGGCAGTAAGGTGGAGGTTTTTGGTCTCGGCAGCGAAATCGCCGCCGGCGTGACCGTCGATGTCATTGAACGCAGAAAGGTTGTCGTGCTTGAGCGCGGCGAGCGTCGTGAATTGCTTCTGCTTGAAGATCAGGTGGCGGCATCACTGCCGGCAACCCGACGGGCCGCAACCGCAGCGCCGGCAACGCCAACAGCCGCTCAGGGTGGTGTTGTCGACTTGGGCGAAGGGCGTTTTCGCGTTGACCGCGGAATGGTTGACAGTGCCCGCGCCAATATGGGCGCCCTGCTGCAATCGGCGCGGATGATCCCCCATATGGAAAACGGTCAGACCACCGGCTTTCGTCTGGTCGGTATGCAGCGCGGATCCCTACTCGAGCAACTGGGTTTGCGTCTTGGCGATGTTGTTGTCGAAATCAATCAGGTTCGGCTCGACAGTCCGGAGAAGGCGCTGCAGGTGTTTCAACAGGTACGGGAAGCGAACAATATCAGCCTGGGACTGATCCGCAACGGACAGCCGCAGACATTTGCATACAGCCTTGATTAGGAGCTGATACGTGGAGAATAAAAGATATTTTCCGGCAAAATTGCTGGTTCTCTGGCTGGTGATCCTGCTGTTTTGTGTGCCCGGGCGCATCATTGCCACGGCTGCTGAGGAGATGCTGATCACCCTCGACTTTCAGAATGTCGAGCTGGTGGACATGATCAGCACGATCAGTGAACTGACTGGCAAAAACTTTCTCTATGATGAAACCGTGCGCGGCAAGGTCAGTATCCTGTCACCGCAGCCGGTATCCCTTGATGAAGCTTATCGGCTGTTTTTGACGGTGCTGCGGGTGAGGGGTTTTACTGTCGTTCCCGCCGGACAGGTCAACAAGATTGTTACTCTGGCTTCTGCCAAAGAAGAAACCCTCCCATTTACTGCTCAGCGCGGACTGGGCGATCAGCATGTCACCCGGATCCTCGAATTGCGCCAGCTTGACGCTACCGTCGCGGTGGAAACCATTCTGCGACCGTTGATGCCAAAAACCAGTCACGTTGTCGCCCATCAGGCCACCAACACCATTGTGATTACCGATACGGCTCAGAACATCGAGCGTTTGAACCGGCTGCTGAACACCCTGGATAAAAGCTGGGATCGTGAAAGCGTCGAACTCCTGCCCCTGCAGTACGCTGAAGCCGCTGACACAGCTGCTCTGGCGATGCAGATTCTTGAAGGGGGCGGTGGTGCCGCGCCGGCGACCCGTGCCGCACGTCAGGCCCAGTCAGGCGGAAAACGTGTTGCCGGCCAGATCATCCCCTACGAGCGTACCAATACCCTGGCCGTGCAAGGGGAGCCGGCTTTTATCGCCCAGGCCAAAAAGCTGATTGCCCAGCTTGATGTCGATGTGACCACCAGTTTTTCCGGGGTGCATGTCTATTATCTTGAGCATGCTGAAGCGGTACCGCTGGCCGAAACCATCAACCAGATTGTCGCCGGGGCGGCCAGAACGCCATCGGTGCCACGTACGGCAGAGGGGCAGCCGACAGCCGTACTGTTCAAGGATGTCAAGGTCACTGCCGACAAGCCGACCAACTCCCTGATTATCAACGCTTCCCAGGATGAACTCAGAAATGTCATGGCGTTGATCGGCCAGCTCGATATCAAGCGCAAGCAGGTGTTTGTCGAGGCGCTGATTATGGATTTGTCGATGAGGGCGGTGTTGGAGTTGGGGACTTCATTGCAGGGAGCTGTCGATCTGGGCAGTGACAGTATAATCAGTGCATCGACAGGTGGCATGCCTTTGGGTGGCCCCAATATTATTCCTAGTGGTGATGACCCCGGCGTTCTTAAGCGTGCAGTTGAAGGAATTTTACTTGGTGGATTGTTTAATCCTATCTCTTATTCAGTAGGAGGTGTCGATTTCACAGTTCCTGCAGTTTCGGCATTGATTAATCTTTCAGAAAGTGATTCTGACGTTAATATTCTTTCCGCACCGCGCCTGTTGACCTCCGATAATGAAGAAGCTGAAATAATTGTCGGTGAAAATGTGCCGATAATTACTTCGCGTGCAACAGCTTCCGGTGGTGGAGATAATATTATAAGTGCTGTTGAGCGTCAGGATGCGGCGTTGATTTTACGTTTTACTCCTCAAATCACAGCCGGTGGTTTGGTGCGTATGAAAATCCATCAGGAAATCAGTGGAGTGAAACAGGAGGGTGGAGTTGGCGACGAAAATGATATTGGTCCAACTTTGACCAAAACGCTGCTGCGCAATTCCATTGTTGCTCGTGATGGCGAGACCGTAGTGCTTGGTGGATTGTTTAGAAATCAGGTAACTAAAACTGTCAGCAAGGTGCCATTGCTTGGTGACATTCCAATTCTTGGCTGGCTGTTCAAGTCGACCACAGATCGTGACGAAAAGCGCAGTCTGCTGATATTTATAACTCCGCGTGTCATAGCTGATACGGAAGATTTAAGTCGACTGACTACCGATACACACAGGGATCTGCAGCTCTTTCGTTCCGAAGGTGGTACCCAGGAGTTTTTTGAACAGCAACGGATGAAAACTATCGGGGATTTTGCCGTACCTCTGGAGAACTAAACCCATGCGAGCAATGAAGTGGCGCAAACTTGGTGAAATCCTCATCAATGATCAGGGGATTCCCGAAGAAATTGTGCGCAAGGCGCTGCAGGAGCAGGAGGTCAGTCACGCGCGCCTGGGGGAAATTCTTAAAGCCAAGGGTGAGATGACCGATGCCACGCTGGCGGAGGCACTGGCCAGCCAAAGTGGTGTTGACTTTGTTGTCGAGCCGAACATAACCGCCACTGCCCTTGAACTCTTGACCAGCATTCCCATCGGTTACGCCAAAGAACATCTGGCTGTTCCCCTTGATATTCAAGGCCAAACGATCCGTCTGGCAGTAGCTGACCCGAGTAACAACCGGGTGCTGAATGATCTGTCGGTAATGACCGGTTGCCGGATTGTTCCAGTGATCGCTTCTGCTGAGCGGATCATGTACGCCATCAACCAGGGGTACGAAGCCCTGTCCGGCGGTAGCGGCATGATGGATGACATCAGCCACGGGGATATTGCCGTAGAAGACAAGCTGCAGGTTGACGACCTGCTGGATACCAGCGATGAGGCGCCGGTGATTCGCTTTGTGAATGGGCTGCTGACCCAGGCCTATCGCCAGCGCGCCAGTGATATCCACATTGAGCCCTTTGAGTTCGAAGCGGTGATCCGCACCCGCATTGACGGTATTCTCTACGAGTCACAGCGCCCGCCTCATCGTGCTTTGGCGAATATTGTGTCGCGGATAAAGATCATGGCGAACCTGGACATTGCCGAAAAACGGCTGCCTCAGGATGGTCGTTTGTCTGTGCGCATTGCCGGTAAAGATGTGGATATTCGTGTTTCAACCTTGCCGACCGCCTTTGGCGAGCGGGTGGTGTTGCGTCTACTTGACAAAAGTTCAGGGGTGCTGGGGCTTGAGCAGATCGGTATTGATGCCCGGATGTTGCCGCAAATTCAGAAGATGATTCATAAAAGTCACGGCATTTTTCTGGTTACCGGTCCGACCGGTGCCGGTAAAACCACGACCCTTTATTCGGCTCTGTCGTCCATCAACTCGCGCGAACAGAATATTATTACCGTTGAAGATCCGATCGAGTACCAGTTGCCCGGGGTTGGACAGCTTCAGGTTAATCCCAAGATCAACCTGACCTTTGCGCAAGGGTTGCGCTCGATTCTGCGTCAGGATCCCGATGTCATTATGGTTGGCGAGATCCGTGACAGTGAAACGGCCAAGATTGCCGTTCAGGCAGCACTTACCGGACACCTGGTGTTTTCGACCCTGCACACCAACGATTCCGCCGGCGCTCTCGCGCGCTTGGTGGAGATGGGGGTTGAGCCGTTTCTGGCGGCTTCGGCTCTGTTGGGGGTGATGGCGCAGCGACTGGTGCGATCTATCTGCCCCCACTGCCGGGTAAGTTATCGCCCTGATGAAAAAGTTCTGGCGCAACTCTTTGAAGGGCAACCGGTTCCCAAAGATGCTGTGTTCTTCCACGGGCGCGGCTGCAGTCACTGTATGCAGATTGGTTATTTGGGGCGCACCGGGCTTTATGAGCTGCTCGAAGTATCGGACGCCATCCGCGGGCTGGTGACCACCAATGCTGACGCTGTCACCATCCGCAAACAGGCGCAAAGAGAGGGGATGCGCCCCTTACGCCTGGCCGGGATGGATAAGGTCCTGGCCGGTCAGACAACCATCGAAGAGGTGCTGCGTGTTACCCAGGAGGAGGTGTAGGTCGTGGCGCTCTTTGAATACAATGCTCTCGATGCCAATGGCAAAACCAGGCGCGGCGTTGTTGAGGCCTTGAGCGCCAATGCCGCCAGTCGCAAGCTGCGCGAACAGGGGTTGTTCCCAACCAAACTCAAGGGGGTCCGTGAGGTTACTGCCGGCGATGCCCGTAGAAGTTTGTTTCGGCGTGTGACGGTCCTTGATCTTGGTGTCGCCACCCGTCAGTTGTCGGTTATGCTCAGCGCCGGCATGCCCCTGGCCGATGCCATGGCTGCGGTGGCCGAACAGCAGGGGCGAGGAGAACTGGGTTCGGTGCTGTCGCGGGTGCGCGATGATGTGCTCCAGGGTGGCTCGTTGCATCATGCTCTCGGGGCCCATCCCCAGATTTTTCGGCCGTTGTATGTCAGTATGGTCCAGGTCGGGGAGGCGAGCGGCACCCTTGACAAGGTGCTGATGCAACTGGCCGACTTTATGGATGAGCAGTCGCGTTTTAATTCGCAGCTCAAGGCGGCCATGACCTATCCGATCCTGATGTTTCTGGTTGGTACCGGGGTGCTGGTTTTTTTGATGACTTTTGTGGTGCCGAAAATCACCCGCATGCTCGAAGATCTGGAACAGGTGCTCCCCCTACCAACGCGGCTGCTGATGGGGTTTACCGAATTTTTAACCGGCTACTGGTGGATGCTGCTCCTTGGTATCGCGTTGATTGTCTTGGTTGGCCACCGTTATTCCCTGACCAACCGAGGGCGCCTGTGGTTTGGTCGTAAAAAATTTGATTTGCCACTAATCGGTTCTCTGGCGCTGCATAAGGCCACTGCCCGGTTTGCGCGGACAACGGCCACATTATTGCAAAGCGGCGTTCCTTTGCTGACGACACTGCAGATTGTCGAGCGTTTGCTGGGGAACAACTTTTTACAGCAGGCGGTGGCCGAGGTGCGCGTAAAGGTGACCGAAGGGGCCGGCCTGGCGACACCGTTGCGGGAGACCGGAGCGTTTCCGCCGATGCTGGCACAAATGGCAGCAGTCGGGGAACGCAGTGGCGAGCTGGAAGGGCTGCTGTTTCGCGTCGCCGATATCTACGAACATCAGGTTCAGACCAAGCTGAACGGTCTGATGGCATTACTTGAACCCTTGATGATTATTTTTATGGGAAGTGTTGTCGGTTTTATCGTCCTGGCCGTGTTGTTGCCGATTTTTCAGGCCAGCCAGGGAATGGGTTAATAAGGAGAGAAAAATGAAAGATTACCGGCACAGTCAGCGGGGTTTTACCCTGATTGAAATTATGGTCGTAGTGGTTATCCTCGGCATCCTCGCGGCCATTGTTGTACCACGTTTGCTGGACGAACCGGAGCGGGCACGACGCACATCGGCGGCAACCCAGATTCGCAGTTTTGAAGAAGCGTTGGGAATGTTCCGCCTCGATAACGGTTTTTACCCATCGACGGAACAGGGACTGCAAGCCCTGGTGAATCAGCCGACCATCGGCCGTATTCCGACCCGCTATAAGGACGGTGGCTATATCCGCCGGATTCCCAATGATCCCTGGGGCAATCCTTACGTGTACCTGGCTCCCGGCGTTCACGGCGATTATGACCTGCTCTCTTATGGAGCCGATGGGCAACCAGGCGGAGAGGGCGACAATGCCGACATTGCGAACTGGAATCTCGAGTAGGCACCAGGGCTTTACCCTGGTCGAGCTGATCGTCGTCATTGTTATTCTGGCGCTGATCGGGATGATCAGTGTCCCGCTGTTGTTTAATCGTCTCGGCAGCGATGAGCGCACTACCCTGCGCCGCATTGTTGGTACGGTAAAGGAGCTGTATAACGAAGCGACCTTGACCAGGGACGAACATCAGCTGGAGTTTGATCTGGATCGCCATACCATCAAAGCCTTTCGGTTGCGCAGCGTTGCTGCTGATCGGGTGGAAAAGGAGCCCTTTCGCCACGAGATCGTTTTAGCACCTTTAACCTTGCAGCAGATTGAGGTGGAGGGGCAGGGGAGTTTCCGTTCCGGTCAGGTCACTGTGCGGATTTTTCCGTTAGGCTGGATGGAGCAGACCCGTTTGCATGTACGTCACGCCGACGGTAGTGATATACAGGTGATTTTTTCGCCTTTGACGGGAACGACACGGATTGAAGAAGCACAGAACACAATGCGTTGACGGATTTACCCTGCTTGAGGTGATGATCGCCCTGGCGATTGTGGCCATTGCCCTGGTCACCCTGCTTGGTCTGTCAAATCGAACCGTTCTGGTACATGAGCGGATTCAGAAGCTGACTCGGGCAACCTTGTTGGCACAACAGTTGATGGCCGAGCAGGAAGTTCAGCTCGCCGGTGTCGGCGTTGTTGATGAAGAGCGGGAAGGGGTTTTTGAGGAACCCTTTGCCGATTTCAGCTGGCGGATTTTCTACGAACATACCATGATCCCCCAGGTGCGACAGATCCATGTCCAGGTCAATTGGGGGCGCGCACAACATAACGAACAGGTTGAGTTGATCTCCTTTGTCGCTGCCGGGGGACGCTGACGATGCGGAGCTCTGGCGGTTTTACCCTCATCGAGGTGATGCTTGCGGTTTTGATCGGCGGGTTGTTGCTCAGCAGTATTTACGGCGTCTTCGGTGCCGTTAGTGCGGCGCGAGATCGTCTCGAGGATGAGGGAATTCTCTACCATCAGGCGCGGATTTTTTTCGACCGGGTCGGTGGTGAGCTCAGCAGCATGCGGATGACCGCATTGGGCGATCGGTCGGTACTTGAGGGTGGAACTACTGTTCAGGGTACGGTTTATCTTGAGTTCAATACCGAACTGGTGTCTCCACTGCAACGTCAACGGGGCGGATTGTCGCGGGTGCGTTACGAATTGCGCCAGGAGGAGGGGAGTCTTACTCTTTATCGCAGCGAGGAAATGCTGCTGGCTAATCTGGCTGCTTCCGAACCCCTGGTCTTCATCTCCGGATTGAAGACCTTCGGCATCCGTTATTATGCGGCGGGTCAATGGCACACCAGTTGGACAAGCAACCAGCCACCGCAGATGGTTGAATTCCAGTTTGAGGTTGATTCCGCCCACGATGGTTCAGCCCCTTTTCGCAGCAGCTTCGTGCTGACCGGAGGGCGCGGATGAGTCCGTTGATAAATGAAAAAGGAATGGCCCTGCTCATTGTCCTGGCCGTCGTGGCACTGCTCAGTTCACTGTTGATTGAGTTTTCTTTTTCGACGCTGGTGGATTTGCGTTCGGTCGAAACCTTTCGTGATCGCTCGAAGGCCTACTATATTGCCCGGGGCGGGGTTGAAGCGGCGCGCATTATTCTGCAGGAAGATCGTAATCAGTTCGATCATCCGTCCGAGTTTTGGGGGGAACTTCTTGCCGGCATCCCGGTGGGTGAGGGTGATGTCAGCCTCAAGATTGAGGACTTGAGCGGGCGGCTGAATATTAATTTTGTTGGTGACGCGCGCGGCAATCCATTACCCGGTTATCATCGCTTCGTCGCCCTGTGTGAAGAGGTTCTGCAGGTCGATTCGGTGGCAGCGCGCGCTCTGGCTGATGCCTTGGTGAACTGGTTTCATGCTGATCTGGCGGTGATGACGGCAGACGATGCCTATTACAACCGCCAAACGCCACCCTATAGTCGCCGTGGTGCCAAGTTGACGGCTCTTGATGAGCTTCATCTGGTACGCGGCTTCGATGAGGAGGTGCTCACCGCCCTGCGCCCCTTTATCCGGGTTGTTGGCGCTGAGCCGATCAATGTCAATACGGCACCGGTGGAAGTGTTGCTGGCCTGGCAGCACTCGGCAGCAGCGGGTAATGTGGCGATTATTTTTGACCGGCCGGACATGGATGTACTGGTCCAATACCGTGAAACTACAGCTTTTAAAGAGCTGGCAGATCTGGCACTGGTTGAAGGAATAGGCCCGCGCTGGTCAACGGCCTGGAGCCAGGGGTCGGTAACCGTTCAGGGCGCGGTTTATCAGATTGAAAGTCTGGGGCGGGTTAATCAGGGCAGTCGGCGCGCTCAGGCCGTTGTCGCTAAACAGGGAAATATCCTGCTGAGTTTGAAGATGGAATAGACTATGTCAAAACGCTTTATCGGTATTGATCTGGAGGGGGTTGAAGTGCGGGTTGCCCTGCTGCAGATGACTGCGGGTAAGATCAAGATAGATCTTGAACGGCGTGCATACAGCTCACCTGAAGAATCCCGGGCGGCACTCGCGGAGATTCTTGCCGGCAAGACCGCCCTGACCGATCGGGTGGTTACCGCCCTGCCGGCACGGGTTGGTCTGTTTCGGCGCCTGCGCTTCCCTTTCCGTGAAAAACGTAAGATAGAAGCAGCATTGCCTCTGGCTTTGTCGGCGCAGTTGCCGGTTTCATTGGAAGAAAAGCTGGTTTCCTACCTGCCGCCGCGTCCCGGTGATAACGATTATGAAGTGGATGCGGTGGTTGTCAATAAACTGGAAATTACCGATCTCCTCGATCATTTTCCCGATCCTGAGCAAAATCCCGGGCGTGTAGATATGTTTCCCTTTGCTCTGTTGCCGGCGTTGGCAGAGCAGGATGGGGTGCTGATTTACTGTCGTCGGGTTGAGGTGGTTGTTGCCCTGATTGTCGGTGGCAGGTTGGAAGATTATCGTCTGCTACCCGGCACAACTGAGCTGGCTGATGAAGAGCTTTATGACTTTATCAGCCAGCAGGTCAGTCAGCTTGAATATGCCCTGGAGCAGGAAGAACTTCCACTTTGGATTATGGGCGCCGGTGTAACTGATCAATTATATCAGTATCTTCAAGCCTCCGGACGGGAGATTCTGGCACCAGCAGCTGAGGTATTCGGAACCGACCTGCCGCGAGAAATGGCTCCAGCCGCGCTCCTGGCGCTGGCAGAGCTGCGCAGCAAAAAAAGCGGCCAGCTTAACTTTCGCCAGGGCGAATTTGCCGCCCGCGGGCAACTGCAGATGTTGCGGCCGAAGTTGATCGTTGCGGCGGTGTTGCTGATCCTGGTAATGCTTGGCGGAGCGCTAACCATGCATTTGAGTTATCTGCAGAGATCAGCTGAAGAGGCGGAACTGGCGGCGCAACTCAATCGCATCTTCAGGCAGGTGGTGCCTTCCGGCGCCATTGTTGATATTCCCTTGCAGATGGAGAGTCTACGCCAGCAATTGCTCACCGATGTGCAGATGCTTGGACTCGATGGCCGAGGTGCCGTTGCGGTGTTGCGCGAATTGTCTGATGCGATCAACGCTGATTTACGCATTGAGCTGCAGGACTTCAATTACAGTGCCGACGAAACACGGATTGCCGGATCAGCTGAATCTTTTGATGCGGTCAATCAGATTGCTGAAGTATTGGGTGCCCGACCCTTGTTTCGTGAGGTGACTATTACCAATGCACGACTGGCAACAGACAATGTTCGTGTTGATTTTGAAATGCGCCTGGCTATCGCAACAGGGAGGCCGTGATGATCGTCAGACTCGACGAACGTGAACGCATCATCGTCCTGGCAGGGATGGTTATTCTGGCTGTCATCCTGATCTGGTTGGTGCTGCTTAATCCCTACATGAATGCCATGCAGAGCCTTGATCGGCGCATTGACGGGCAGCGACGCAATCTTGAGCGGGTGGCAATCCTGGGCCAGGAAATAGACCAGTTGCGCCAACAACTGGCGGGCATCGAGTCGCAGCAGCGCTCTGGCCGTCCCCTTTTTTCCCAGGTTGAAAATCTGACCAAACAGATGGGGGTGCGCGAACAGTTGCTCTCCATGCGTCCGCAACCTGATGTGGTACAGGGTGGTTTTCGCCAGCAGACGGTGGAGATTCGTCTTGAACGGGTCACTTTAAGTCAACTGGTTGGCTTTCTGCATGCGGCAGAACACCGCAGCCACGGAATCCAGGTACGTTCCTTGCGGGTGCGCCCACGTTTTGATGATCGTTCGCGGCTGGATGTCAATCTGGTGCTGATGTCTCTGGAGCGGGCATGAAAAATACTCTTGGCAACTTGTTATCAGGGCGCGGGCCGAACAGTAGCTTAAGGCTGTTTGGTATCTGTCTGGTGCTGTTCTGTGTTAGCAGCTTTTTCTCCTTCTGGGTGTTTTTTCCGGCAGAGGTGCTGCAGCAGCGACTGGTGCAGCAAATATCCCGGGAAACCGGACTGCGCCTGCATGGCGAGCAGGCGACGATGCTGATGCCGTTGGGCATCAAATTTGACTTGACTATCTACCCGGATCAGCCCGGGATGATCCCGCTGGTAGTTGATGATTTGCGCCTGACTCCGCTGTGGACATCGCTGCTGACACTGAATCAGGCGGTTCACTTGAAAGGCTTTATAGCTCAAGGTGATGTCAGTGCCCGCGTGTGGCGTAACGGTAACGTTAATCTCAGTTTGCAGGATCTGAGCCTGCTCGATCTACAGGAGTCGGATCTGTCCTACCGTCTCGGTGGCGCGCTCAACTTGCGCTTGATCGGGGAAGAACTATTATCACCGGGGGCGCAGGGTGGAGGACGTTTTAATGCCGACATCCGCGATGCCCTGGTGCTTGGTCTTGAGCGGATTGGTCTGCCGGCCGATGTTTCCCTGGGGCAGCTGCAGATCAATGGGCATTTCAGTGAGTCGCGGGTGAGTGTTGAACAGTTGGTAGCTAGCGGTGGGGTTCTTGAGCTGAGTGGAGGCGGCACCCTGCTCATTGGCGCAACGCCGGAACAGACACGAATCAATCTCAATGTGCGCTTGCATCCGACGCGTCAGACACCGGAGAATATTCGTGATCTGCTGATGCTGACCGGCATACGTCCCGGCGCCGATGGCAGCTACACCCTGCAAATTGGCGGCACGGTAGCGCGCCCGTTGATGCGTTGACGGTTTTCATGGTCAGCGCGGATTTTTGACAAAACGGTAACCGCGCCCGCGCACGGTTTTAAAGTAGCGCGGATTGGCCGGGTCGGTTTCAAAATATTTACGCAAGCGCACCACAAAGTTGTCCAGCGTCCGGGTTTCGGTTGTTGGCGAAAAACCCCACACCTGCTTGAGCAGTTCCGCCCGCGTCAACACCTTTCCCTCGTTGTTAATAAACAAGCGCAGCATTTTCAGCTCCAGCTCGGTCAGATCGATTGTTCCTTGCCCTGTTGTTGCCTGGTGCGTATCCAGGTCGATGAGGTTGTCACCAAAGGAATAGCGGGGCAACTGCTTTTCTGCCGGCGGCCATTGCCCACGACGCAACAGACTGGCAACCCGCAGCAGAAATTCTTTGAGATTGAACGGCTTGGTCAAGTAATCATCGGCACCGGTGCTCAGACCGGCAATGCGGTCCTGCTGCGAATCGCGCGCTGTCAGCATCAAGATTGGTATTGTATTCCCATCTTCACGTAACTGATCACATACCTTCAGCCCGTCCATTCCCGGCAATGTCAGGTCGAGAATCACCAGGGCATAGGGTGTGTGCTGCAGGATCTTGAGTGCTTCCTCTCCGGTCGTTACATGGGTCACCAGATACCCTTCAGCTTCGAGGTTGTAGATCAGTCCATGGGCCAGATGGGGTTCATCTTCGACGAGGAGCACAGGGATAGAATCGGTCATTCCGGTTGCCTTGTGCAGATAAGGGGGAATAGCAGATGAAAGGTGCTCCCCTGTTGTTGTGCCGAGGTGTCCAGCCAGATGCGGCCATTATGCAGTTTGACGATATTATAAACAATGAAAAGCCCAAGACCGCTGCCGTGAATGCTTTTCCCCGGATAGCGAATTCGATAAAACATCTTGAAAACCTTCTTGCGCAACGGATGTGGGATTCCATAGCCGGAATCACTGAAAATCAGATGAGCCATGCTGGCGTTACGTCTCATTTCAACGCGAATGCGTGCCGGCCCTTCGCTATAGAGAACAGCATTTTCAATCAGGTTGCGCAATACGGTTTCCAGGGCATCGGCATCAAAGCGGGCAACCAGCCCCGGTTCAATTGTCCAGTCAATATCGGTGCCGGCGGGAAGCAGCGAGCGTTTACTGCGCAGATAGGTTTCGATCATGCTTGATAGGTTGCCGCGCTGAAGGTTGAGCAGTGAATCCTTGTGCTGGATACTGTTGGCGTTAAGCAGGTTGTTGACCATGCCTTCGAGCCGGATGCAGTCTTTTTTCATCAACGTGACAAACTGGTTGAGCTGGTCATGGGTGGGGGGGCGCATCTGGATCGTATCGAGGTGAAGTTGCAGCGATGCCAGGGGTGATTTGAGTTCGTGAGTCACCTGACTGATAAAGCGTTGTTGCGCCTTGTAAAGGGCGCTCTGCTTGCGCCAGTAGATAAAAATAACATAAATACCAACCAGAATAGCGACCAGCAGCGCAATCCCTTCGGCCAGAATCAGCCAGTCGGTCTTTTGCGATAACCACTCGGCCTGAAACTCGGCAGCCAGTTCTTTTAGTTGACGATGCCGTCCGAGAAACCAGTAGATCCAGAAAACCAGCACCATGATCCAGAGAATCTGAATACCGATGAAGGTGAAAAGTGGATGAAACAAGCGGCGAAACAGCTTCATGGAATTATCCGAACCTTTGTCCTGTTACACAATGACGACCTATCCATCAGTTTTTACACAAGTATTACATTTATTGCGAGGTGTTTGCGATACTATCCTCAGCGCGGGTCGATAAGGATCTATACTAGCACAGGGAGTAACAAACTCTATGGTTAAAGGATTGACTATCGGTAAACACAGCGTACCATATCCCCTGATACAGGGCGGCATGGGAGTGCGGGTATCCGGTTATCGTTTGGCCGGTCATGTTGCCCTGAATGGCGGCATTGGCGTCATCGCAACTCCCGGCCTGGCCTTGGGGAGTGACACGGCGACCGGTGAAAACTATTTTGCCGATGATCGCCAGGCGTTGCTCGACGAACTGCGCAAGGCCTACGAGATAGCTCCCAATGGTGTTATCGGGGTTAATTGTATGGTGGCGGTGAGCAACTATGATGATGCGGTCAGGGCGTCGTGTGAAGGGGGGGCGAAGCTGATCATCAGTGGTGCTGGTTTGCCCTTGAGTCTGCCCGGGTTGACCGTTGATTATCCCGATGTGGCGCTGGTTCCTATCGTTTCCTCATTGAAGGCAGCGCAGCTGATCGCACGCAAATGGCACAAAGGTTACGGACGATTGCCCGATGCTGTTGTGGTGGAAGATCCCGATACCGCCGGGGGTCATCTGGGCGAAAAACCGGAAAAAATCGGCTCGGGCGAGTACGACCAGTATGCCACGGTGCGTGCCGTCAAGGAGTACTTCAGCAGCGAGTGGAATCTGCATATCCCGATTATTGCTGCCGGGGGTGTCTGGGATCGTGAAGATCTCGAACATGCTCTTGCTGAAGGGGCGGATGCCGTGCAGATGGCTTCGCGCTTTGTTGTCACGCAAGAGTGTGACGCCGATGATGCCTTTAAGCAGGCTTATCTTGACTGCACCCCTTCCGATATTGGCCTGATGATGAGCCCCGCCGGCCTGCCGGGACGTGCCCTGATCGGCAATGTCGCGGCGATTCGGCAGCGCGATCTGGATGAAGATCTTCACTGTCCGGTGGGCTGTCTGAAAAAATGTGCCTACCGTGATCATCAGGAACGTTTCTGTATTGTCCAGGCCCTGGATCGGGCACAAAAAGGGGATCGCGAAACGGGGTTGATATTCTGCGGTACCAACGCCTGGAAAGCTGATCGCATTTCAACGGTGAAAGAAGTTTTTGCCGAACTGTTTCCACCGAACCAGACGGATTGACTTTCCCCGCAGTGAGTTTCACCACTCCCTTGCCGAGTTCAATGCGAAATGATCTGTACGGATCTGCACGAGAATGATTGAACTGGAAGACATTCGGTAGTAAAGTCATGCGTCCGAATCAACTTCAAGGAGACGATATGGCAAAACACAAAGAATATATTCCCAAATGGATTGCCTGGGAGAGCACCCAACGCTGCAATTTAAGTTGCGTTCATTGTCGCTGTTCCTCCGAATTAACATCCTCAGCTGGTGACTTTACTACCCAGGAAGCGTTCAAGCTGATTGATGATATTTGTGAGGTGAGTAAGCCGGTGATGGTGTTGTCCGGTGGTGAGCCGCTGATGCGTGACGATATCTTCGAGATCGCCCGCTACGGCACATCCAAAGGCTTACGCATGTGCATGGCGACCAATGGCACCCTGATTACCGATGCGGTGTGTGCTGAGATGAAGAGTGCCGATATCAAGATGGTCTCTCTTTCGCTGGACGGTTCGACGGTGGCAATTCACGATAACTTCCGTAGCTCTCCCGGCGCCTTCGCAGGCGTTGTGCGCGGAGCAGAAACCTTAAAGCGTAACGGCATCCCTTTTCTGATCAATTCTTCCTTTACCAAGCGCAACCAACATGATATCGCTGCCACCTTCCGGGTGGCCAAGGAGCTGGGAGCAACCGCCTGGTATATGTTCATGATTGTGCCGACCGGGCGCGGCGAAGAGATTATGAGCGAGCTGATTTCCCCGGAAGACTACGAGGAAATCCTCACCTGGCACTATGAGCAGGAGAAGAACGAGGAAGATATTTTGATGCGGCCGACCTGTGCGCCGCACTACTATCGCATTGTTCCACAAAAAGCCAAGGAAGAGGGGATCGACTTCAAACGCCGGAGCCTGACCTTTTCGACCGGAGGCGGGAAGGGGTGTATCGCTGCCCAGTCAATCTGCCTGATCGATTGCTTCGGCAACCTCAAGCCCTGCTCCTATTTCCATTCGTCCGTCGGCAATGTCAAGCAGATTCCCTTCAAGGAGCTGTGGTTCAACTCCAAGGTTTTTAACGATCTGCGTGATTCCAGTAAATACACCGGCAAGTGCGGCGAGTGTGAATATGTCAATGTCTGTGGCGGTTGCCGCGCCCGCGCCGATGCTGTCTACGGTGATTATATGGCCGAAGAACCCTTCTGCAATTACATCCCGCCAAAAACCCGCAAACGGCTGGCGGAAGAAGCAAACACGAGTGAAATAAAGACGTAGTGGCGGGTCGTGTGCCCGCCCGGTGTTTTCTGCTCGGGTCTCGACAAGAGGGGCCCTTACTACAAAAACTTCAATATTCAGCTAGCGAAATTATAAGGAGAACGCTCTATGACCAGCGACTACAATTTTATCAAAGCCTGCCGGCGTCAGCCGGTTGACCGGGTACCGGTCTGGCTGATGCGCCAGGCCGGGCGTTATTTATCCCAGTACAAGGAAGTGCGCGCGCAAGGGGGTGGTACTTTCCTTGATTTGTGTAAAGATCCGGCGCGGGCAGCGGAAGTAACGATCCAACCAATTGATATTCTTAACGCTGATGCCGCCATTCTCTTTTCCGACATCCTGACACCGCTGGAGCCAATGGGGCTGGAGCTTGATTTTGTGCCGGGCCCGGTGTTTGCCAATCCGGTGCGTACCAAAGCAGATGTCGATGCCCTGGTGGTGCCGGAGGATATGGCCACGGCGGTCTCCTATGTGCCTGAGATCATCAAGCGTTTGCGCGCTGCTTTTGCAGGGCGCGTTCCCCTCATCGGTTTTGGTGGTGCCCCTTTTACCCTGGCATGCTACATGGTTGAAGGACAGGGAAGTAAAGATTTCGCCAGCCTCAAGCAGATGATGTACAGCGACTTTCCCCTCTATGACGAGCTGATGAAAAAGGTTACGGAGATGGATCGCCGCTATCTGAATATGCAGATTGCCGCCGGTGCCCAGGCGATACAGATTTTTGATACCTGGGGTGGCCTTCTGGCTCCCCATGATTTTGAGCGTTACAATCTGCCCTACGTGAAGAATTTGATTGACGGACTTGATCGTAAGGACATTCCGATTATCTACTTCGTCAAAAACGGCGGTACCATGCTCGAACTGGTCAAGGCTGCCGGTAGTGATGTCATCGGCCTTGACTGGCATGTTAACCTTGATAAGGCTCGGGCGATCCTCGGTGACGACGTGGCGGTGCAGGGCAATCTTGATCCAACCGTACTCTATGCACCGAAAGATTATATCGAGCAAGAAGTCCAGCGGATTTTGAATGAAAATGCTGGTCGCCCCGGTTTTATCTTTAACCTGGGTCACGGTATTCTGCCGACGGTACCAGCGGAGAACGCGATTCATCTGGTCGAGTGTGTGCATCGGTTGAGTCAGAAATAGATCATTGGAGATTCGAATGTCTGTGGAATCGAAACATGCCCTGATCCTGCTCAACATGGGCGGCCCCGATTCTCTGGAGGCGGTGCGGCCGTTTCTCTACAATTTGTTCTCCGATCGTGAACTGATCCAGTTGCCTGCCGGTGCTGTACTGCAGAAGCCTTTTGCGCGGCTGATTTCCTACTTTCGGGCGAAAAAAGTGGTGGAAAACTACCGCGCCATCGGCGGCAAATCACCATTGCTCGAGTGGACGCAGAAACAGGCCAGGGGAATTGCCGAAAGGCTGGGAGAAGAGGTTGTCCCTTACGTGGTGATGCGTTACTGGCACCCCTTCGCTACAGAGGTCCTTGCGCAGCTCAAAGCTGAGGGTGTCACCCGCGCTACCGTGCTTTCCATGTATCCTCACTATACCGGTGCCACCACCGGTAGCAGCGTTAACGATTTCAAGCGTACCGTTGCCCAAATATATCCGGAGCTGGAATATCGGGTCATTGAACAGTGGCACGACTGGCCGTTGTATCTTGATTCCCTGGCCAATCGCGTACGCGAGGGGCTGGAGACCTTTCACGAGCTGATGCGTGACGATGTGCAGATTCTTTTTTCCGCCCACGCCCTGCCGCAGAAATTTATTGATCGTGGTGATCCCTACCAGCAACAGGTGGAGGAAACGGCAAAGGGAGTGATGGAGCGGGTCGGCAATTACGCCTGGTCCATCGCCTACCAGAGCCGCAGCGGCCCGGTTAAATGGATGGAGCCGGGCACCGAGGAGGAAATCACCCGTATTGCTGCCGCCGGTCATCAGTCCCTGTTGATGGTGCCCATTTCTTTTGTCTCCGACCATATCGAAACCCTCGAAGAGATCGACATGGAGTACCGTGAACTGGCGGTCAGCGCCGGTGTCGTCAACTTCTGCCGTGCTCCTTCCCTGAATGACAATGATGATTTCCTCGATGCCATGGCCGCATTGGTTCAGTCTAGCCGCGCATGAAACAGCAACAATGCCTTTTGTGCAATCACCTGTTTGATCCCGATCAGCCCTTGACTGAGCCGGCCGAAATCGCCGGGCTGCACCTGGCAAGGCAGGAGTATGGTGATGCCGGCAGGGTTTGTCCTGTTTGCCTTGCCGGTCGTGGCCGTCTGGCGATGATGTACCGCAGCGATTGTTTTAACTGATGCCGGCCTTTAAGTGTTTCATTAACACTTGTCCTTCACTTGTCTTATCGCCACAGCCAACCAATTAAAAATCAACAGCTATTTGATTTTTCAACGATATTCCATTATAGTGCATGGTTTACAGGCCGCGCCTCGCCAGGGTGTTTCGCCTGATCCCGCATGAAAATCGTTGAGGATGCTGCCCCGCGTGGTATTTCCGAAGATTTTCATCCCAAATAAGAGTAGCGCCTGGTTTGTGTCGTTCGATCAAACCGGGTCGCGGGTTGCTCTACCTCTTTATAAAAAAACAAAGTAACTATTCAGCACTATCCTTGCGCAGGGTCAGGGGTCCTGTGGCAAGGGTGTTTGTCGCCATGGACGGCGACAACAAGCGGTCAGGGATGACCCAACAGGAAACAATCGCGTCTCTTGACATAGGATCCGAAGATCCGGTGCTGAACAGATACAAAACAAATAAGTTAGTTCCTGCCGCTGCAGGCGATTTCTTTTCGGGGTCTGTTGTGCCCGCAAAAAAATTCCGTCAGAAATTTCTGTTTCGTCAGGAATTGTTACGGACGTCCCCTTTTTTCAAGGAAAACGTCCTGTAGACATTGCATTCCCATGACAGGAGCACAGATGGATCAGGACATCAAAATCAGTGTTAAAAATCTTTACAAGGTCTTTGGCGCTAACATCAAGCAGGCGATGAAAATGCTTGATGAAGGGCACGAGAAGGAACACATCCACGAAAAAACAGGGGCAACAGTTGGTGTCCAGTCTGCCGGCTTTGACATTCGTACCGGAGAGATATTTGTCATCATGGGGTTGTCCGGTTCCGGCAAGTCGACCATGGTGCGCATGCTGAACCGCCTGATTGAACCGACTTCCGGCCAGGTTCTTATTGACGGCGAGGATATCACCGCCATGAGTGACGATCAGCTGGTCACGATGCGGCGTAAGAAAATGAGCATGGTCTTCCAGTCATTTGCCCTGATGCCGCATCTGACGGTATTGCAGAATGCCGCATTTGGTCTGGAGCTGGACGGCGCGAATAAAAAAGCACGTGAAGAGCGCGCCCTCGAAGCCCTTGACCAGGTAGGCCTGGCCCCCTATGCCCAATCATTTCCCAAGGAACTATCAGGCGGTATGCAGCAGCGTGTCGGCCTGGCACGGGGATTGGCAGTTGATCCTGACATTCTATTGATGGATGAGGCCTTCTCTGCCCTTGATCCATTGATTCGTACGGAAATGCAGGATGAATTGCTTAAGCTCCAGGCAAAGGTCAAAAGAACCGTGGTTTTTATCTCCCATGATCTTGACGAGGCGATGCGGATCGGTGACCGGATTGCCATCATGGAAGGTGGGCGCGTCGTGCAGGTCGGCACCCCGGAAGAAATACTGCAGAACCCTGCCGATGACTATGTCCGGGCCTTCTTTCGCGGCGTTGACCCTACCAATATCCTCACTGCCGGTGATATCGCCACCGATAGTCAGGTGACCATTATCGCTACCGATGGCAAAAACCCCCGCGCTGCCTTGCAGCGTCTGATCAAAAATGACCGGGAATACGGTTACGTTATCGATAGTGAACGTAAATATCTCGGGCTGGTGTCGGCCGATGGATTGCGTGACCTGATTGATCAATCTGATCGCGAACCCCGACTGACAGATGCCTATATCAAGGAGGTTGTCCCAGCGCCGGCTACCGCCTCAATGCAGGATATTCTTCCGGAAGTTGCTGCCCATCCGTCAGCTTTGCCGATTATCGATGAGAACGGCAAGTATCTGGGGGCCATTTCCAAAAACCTGTTTTTGAAAACCCTGCACCGTAATCAACCGGAAGAAACGGCGGATACGGATCAGGCAGCAATAGAAGGGGTTTAACCGATGAAATTTTTTACTTTTGAAGAACAGTTGATTCCTCTTGATAGCTGGATCCAGACTTTTGTCACCTGGCTGGTCATGAATTATCGCGATTTTTTCCAGGGAATCAAGATCCCGATCGAGCTGAGTCTGCAAGGACTTGAATGGTTTTTTACCACCTTGCCCCCGGTGGTCATTATCCTCCTGTTCACCGTTGCTGCCTGGCGTTTTGGCGGTAAACGGGTGGCACTTTTCACGGTATTGTCCTTTTTCCTGGTGGGCTATCTGGGCTTGTGGCGTGACACCATGATTACTATTTCGATGGTGATCAGCTCGGTGTTTTTCTGCGCCCTGATCGGAATTCCATTGGGGATCATGTCGGGTCGCAGTGATCGCTTCCAGACATTTTTACGCCCCTGTCTCGACGCCATGCAGACAGTCCCGTCCTTTGTCTATTTGGTGCCGGTGGTTATGCTGTTCAGTATCGGCACCGTTTCCGGAATTCTGGCGACGATTGTTTTTGCCTTGCCGCCGATCGTGCGACTGACCAGTCTCGGCATTCGTCAGGTGCACCCCGAGCTGATCGAAGCGGCACTGGCTTTTGGCGCTACGTCCGGTCAGGTGCTGCGCAAGGTCCAGGTCCCCCTGGCGATGCCATCGATTATGGCCGGTTTGAATCAGACCCTGATGATGGCCTTGTCGATGGTGGTTATCGCCGCCTTGATCGGTGCCGGTGGTCTCGGCAACCCGGTTGTGCAGGGGTTGAATTCATTACAAATTGGTCTGGCATCCATTGGCGGTTTGGCTATCGTGCTGCTGGCGATGGTGCTGGATCGAATTACCCAGGGGATGGCTAATAGATGATCCCCGTTAAATCACATCAAAAAGGAGAAAAGAATGAAGAAATTATTGTTGTTTTTGCTGATGGTGCTGCTTGCAGCGCCGGTTTTTGCCGGAGGGCACAAGCCGGGGCAGGGAGTCACGGTTAAACCCTCCCGGGCAACCTGGGATACCGGTTATTTTCAAGAGGCTCTGGTGCGCGCCGGGCTGACGGAATTGGGTTATAATGTCAGGCAACCGACGGAATTAACCAATCCGCTATTTTATCAGTCGGTGTTCCTCGGGGATGTCGATTACTGGACTAACGGCTGGTTCCCCAACCATGTCGGTCAGATGCCGGCCGGATGGGAGCGTAATGTCGAAATTGTCGGTTACGTAGCCAAGGCTGGTGGCCTGCAGGGTTACCTGGTGTCCAAGAAGCACGTAGAGCAATTCAACATTAAGTCCCTGGATGATTTCAAGCGCCCTGAAGTAAAGAAAGCCTTTGATGACAATGGTGACGGCAAGGCTGATCTGACGGCCTGTCCTCCCGGCTGGGGATGTGAACAGGTCATTACTCACCACTTTGACGTATACGATCTGGACGATCATATCAATCCGATCAAGGCCGGTTACTCTGCCAGCATGGCAGATGTTCTGGCCCGCTACCAGGCCGGCAAGCCGGTTTTCTTTTATACCTGGGCTCCCAACTGGACCATTTTCAAGTTGAAGCCGGGTGTCGATGTCATGTGGATCAACGTTCCGGAAATTATTCCTCGTGAAGTCCAGATGACAGGCGTCGATCGCATGACCGTCAGTGGTGTTGAAGGAGCCGTGACCGATCCGCTAAAAGCCGGTTTTGTCGTCAGTGATATTCAGGTTGTTGCCAATAAGAAATTCCTTGAGAAAAATCCGGCTGCCAAAAGGTTTTTCGAGGTGTTCAATTTGCCGCTGATCGACATCAACGAGCAGAATACCAAAATGAATGAAGGCGAGAACAGTCAGCGTGATGTTGAGCGTCACGCCCAGGAGTGGATCGAAAAGAATCGCTCACAGTGGGACGGGTGGCTGGCCGAAGCACGTAACGCCGCCAAGTAGCGACAGCTAGACCACCACCAGGCCGGCACATATTAGCCGGTCTGGTGGTGGTAAAAAATTTCGTAGCTGTTCAACCCCCGATCCTGGGGTGAGGACGACAGGTGAATGGTTGCGTGTGGAGAAATTTTGTTTTATGTTTGTTATTCGAACATCTTGATATTCAAGCAGTTGAATGACAGCCGCTTTGTTGAGGTACTGGAATCATAAATGATTGATACCCCGGTGATTTTCTGGTTCCGTCAGGATTTGCGTCTGGCTGATAATCCGGGTCTGACAGCAGCCGCTCAGCAGGGTGCTGTCATACCGGTCTATATTCTTGACGACGAAGAATCAGGTCATTGGCGCATGGGTAGTGCCAGTCGTTGGTGGGCACACCGTTCGTTGCACCAGCTTGAACAGCAGTTACAGGGGCGCCTGCTTTTTTTTTCCGGGAAGGCCGAGGACATCCTGCAGCGGTTGACCAGGGCGGTCGGCGCAGAAAAGGTTTTCTGGAATCGCTGCTATGAACCCTGGCGGATTGCACGCGATCGGCGGATCAAGGAGACCCTGAACCAAGCGGGCATTGGCGTTCAGAGTTTTAATGCATCCTTATTATGGGAACCCTGGGAAGTGCTCAAAGGGGACGCTACTCCCTACAAGGTCTTTACCCCTTACTACCGTAAAGGCTGTCTCGGTCGCACTGTTCCGAGAGCACCTCTCGAGCAGGCACCGGCGCTGCATTTTTATTCCGCAACAAATATATCAGGCGGCTGCCCTCTTGCTGCGTTGGCATTGTTGCCTTCTCAGCCTTGGCATAAAAAACTGGAGCAACACTGGCAACCAGGGGAAAAAGGAGCGCACCAGCGGCTCAATGACTTTATCGCCGGCGGACTCGACGGTTATCGTCAGGGGCGTGACTTTCCAGCGTTGGAGCAGACTTCAAGGTTATCGCCCCATCTGCACTTTGGTGAAATTTCCCCCCATCAGATCCGTCAGGCTCTATTGACGGCGGCAGCCACGGAAAATATTCCGGAGGCTGATCTGGACCATTTTTTCAGTGAACTGGCATGGCGTGAATTTTCCTATTATCAGCTTTACCATAACCCGCACCTGCCGGAATCGCCGTTGCGTGCCGAGTTCCAGCGCTTTCCCTGGCTTAAGGATGAAGGGGGTTTACGCTCCTGGCAGGGTGGGCTGACCGGTTATCCGCTGGTCGACGCGGGGATGCGCGAGCTGTGGCAGACCGGTTTTATGCACAACCGGGTACGGATGGTGGTGGGTTCTTTTCTGGTGAAAAACCTGATGCTCCCCTGGCAGCAGGGGGAAAGCTGGTTCTGGGACTGTCTGGTGGATGCCGACCTGGCCAACAATGCGGCGAGCTGGCAATGGGTTGCCGGTTGCGGTGCCGATGCCGCCCCCTATTTCCGCATTTTTAATCCGGTAACCCAGGGGCAAAAGTTTGATTCGCACGGCGACTATGTCCGGCGCTATATTCCGGAGATTGCCGCACTGCCTGACAAATACCTGCATGCCCCCTGGACTGCCCCCATCGCGCTGCTGGAACAGGCGAATATTGTACTGGGGCGGGATTATCCGCTGCCGCTAGTCGACCTGAAAGCGTCACGGCAGCGGGCGCTGGACGCTTATCAGCAGATGCGCCACAGTGGTTAATATGTACCTGTAAAAACCAACCTCACACGAAGCCACGAAGATCACAGAGAAAATCTGAGGAAGTTTTTTTACTGATCAACCCTCTTTGTGCCTTCGTGACTTTGTGTGAGCAAAGTGCATCTATCTAATATTTCTGGAATTGCCTATCTTCAGACAGCTGTTGCAGTTGCCGGACGATCATTTCATAAAGACGAGCACTGGTTTTTCCCAGAATGTCGGCATCCTGTTTTTGCAGAGCATGAAAAAGCTGGCTGCAGACCTTGCGATCGTCATTGCTCCAGTTGCTGGTAAAGCCTTTTTTGTCGTCATCCTGCTCTCTAAGCAGGACGGCCTGGTCGTAGTCGCGGCGCCCATGGGCCCAGTTGATGACATGAGAGGTGAACAGCAGACAGCGATCCAGCAGAATGAACAGCAGCTGGATGTTGCGCGCCGGACCAACCTGGATCGATTCGCCTCCAACCTTGAAGCCAAGTAACTCAAAACCGTCAATCAGATCCTTCCCCTTAAACAGGGTGCCGGCGGCACCGAGAAATCCTCCCAATGCTGAAAACACCCCGAAGCTGACGCCGGCGGCGGCCAAGTCGATACCGGCACCGATAGTCGCGCCACTGATGGCGCCGGCGAGAACCAGCTGTTTGTTGGTCAATCCCAGAAATTCCCAGGTTTTGTCGCTGAACAGGTCCTCCTGGAGGATCGAATGCGGAGGCAACTCAAGATCAAAGATGTTGTGTTTATAAAGGGTGCGGATGGCCTTGCGGGTCTGTTGCTCTTTGCGACTGACGTAGTCCCGATAATCTTGTGTCAGTTTCTTTTTGATCGAGGTTTCATCGTCCTTTGTACCGCAGGTTGCCGTGGTACGGTAATCAAGGACATCACGCAGCAGTTCAACAATCAGCTCGGCGCTACGCTGATTGCGTGCTTGCCAGTCCCTTTGAAAGGTGGTGATGACTTTTTTCAGCAGCGGTTCCAGTTGCTGATCGATGGCTTTGAGACTTTCCAACAGCTCAATCCGCTGGACGTAGTTGGCGCGACATGAATTAAAAACCCGGATGGCATTGAAGTGCTTGCGAAACTCGGCATGCCAACTGTCAAGATAGCTGCTGTCCTCTCCCTTGCTGTTGATCACCGCCAAACGTGGCGCCCCGGTCAGGCGCAGAATCTCCATCTCCGCTTTATCCATGTTGCGCAACGGCCGTGAACCGTCAACCACAAAAATGACCCCGGCTCCAGCTGCCACCGGGGCCAGCAGAGCGCAGTCATCATGAAATTCGGGGTTTTCACGATGCGCATCAATAAAGGTTGGCAGCAGTTGGTCGGTCGGCCCCTGATAGGACTGCATCCAGGTCAGGGTCTGGCGCGGGTTCTGAAAACCCGGCGTATCGACAAAGCGGATAAGCTCCTGCCCATCAATGATCACCGGAAAACTTTGAATGTCGGTGGTTTCACCGGGAACAGGACTGATCCTGACCGAATCATCTTCGGCCAGGGTGGATAGAACGGAGGATTTTCCCTCGTTAGGGTGGCCGATAACGGCGAATATGGGAATAGCGGTTGTCATCAGTTACGCACCAGGGGGAAAACATCCAGATAGGGATCTGCCAGGGCTTTAGTGGTCTTCAGCCAGATAGTCAGGTCCTGTGATTGAACCGGGGTCAATGGTTTGTCCGCAGCCGGCTTGCCGATCAACGCGATCGAAAGGGGCGATGAACTGCCAATAATCCAGCGCAGGTGCCTGAGCAGGGTGGTGATCTCACGGATCGGTGGTTGCCAGGCTTCCTGCAATACAACAATGCCGGCGAGGTCGTGTGCTTTTAGTGTGTTGCTGACCTGATCGAGAAAAGCCCCGGAAGATTCCATGATGGCACCGTGACGGAGCGGTATCAGCGGGCTGTTTTTGTCAAGTTCAGCCAGATGGGGAGCCAGAAGATCAACAGGACAAAGGTCCCACAACTCGTCAGGGATGATCAGCAGATGCCCGCTACCGGTCAGTGCTGTCTGTCGCAGCCCTGGCGCCGGAGTCGGCTGTTGGCGCGCCGCCGGCGGAGGGATCTGCTGCTGCGCTTCTGTTTGTACCAGCGGCGTCAGCATGCGCCGGCGCAACTGGCGGAAGGCGGCGCTGTCGCAGGGAAGCTGTTTCAGTCCGGCGCGCAGCCGGTAACTCCCCCAACCCAGCAGCAACAAGCGCGGCAGTAGCCCGTAAATCAGTACGCC
>NZ_JCBCBS010000014.1:0-7298 GCF_059864205.1 Pelovirga sp. | reverse complement strand
GGCAATCATGGCCCGCTTATAGAGTGCCGCGCAGGCGCTGGGGACAAGAATCTCTTCAACATCACCCAGCGGTAACGTCGACCAGCGACGATTGCGGTATTTGCCCCGCGCCATACCGTCGCGGCAGATACCCATGCCGATAGAATCCAGCAGGTCAGGTTCATCAAAAGAACAGATTCGGGAAGCAACCATCCCGACCTGTGGGTGGTTGTCGGCAACGGCAACCAGCTGTTCCAGCCAGTCCGGCGCGACCCTGGTATCGTTGTTCAAGGTGACGATATAGTCACCACCAGCCTGCTCAAAACCACGATTGTTGCCGGTAGCAAAACCGGTATTTTCTGCAAGACAGACCAGTTTGACCCAGGGGTATTTGTCACTAACGAAGGCAATGGATCCGTCCACCGAGCCATTATCAACCAAAATCACTTCAACATCACGAAAAGTCTGGTTCTGCAAACTGTCGAGGCAGCCCTCCAGATGGTTCAGGCCGTTCCAGTTAACAATAATGACCGAAACCTTAACGCTCATTTCAGTCATGATTTCGCTCGGCAATATCCATCAGTACTGATTCAAGATGTTCACCGATCTGATCCCAGCTGTATTGTTCTACCACCTTTGCCCTTGCTTTTTGCCCCATTGCGCACCTGGTTTCGGGATGATTCGAAAGAAATTCAATTTTAGACTGCAGATCATCCACATCGCCGACCTGCACAACTAATCCGTCGATACCGTCATCAACAAGCTGCGAGGGGCCGGGAAGTGCTGACACAATCGCAGGCACCCCGGTGGCCATGGCTTCCAGAACCACCAGCCCGAAGGATTCGGAATAGGTAGACGGCAGCACCAGAAAATCCCCGAGGCGATAATGATCAGGCAATTCGCCTGCCGGCGATTGCGGCCCGGCAAATATCACTTTATCTTCGATCCCCAGTTCAGCGACCTGTGAGCGGATGGCCTGTTCCTCATAGCCACCGCCGACAATCAGCAGCATAATACGAGGGTCGTCAATTTGGGCTATTGCCTTGACCAGCAAATGCACCCCTTTGAAAGGCTGCAGGTTCCCGACAAACAAAACAACCACCTTATCCTGCAATTGATATTGTTCAACCAAGCGCGGGTCTCTGGTCCCCGGTTTAAAACGTTCGACATCGACACCATTCGGCAGATCAACCACGTTGGACCAGTTCACCCGTTTGCCGAATCTGGAACTTGCCAGATGCGCTTTGGTCAGAGCTCCGATGCGGGAAGCGCCCTTGATGATCAATGGTGCAAGAAAGGCTTCATAGCTTTTCAAAATGGCTTTTTTAATAAAAGAGTCGCCCTCAACATCCATGTGATAGGTCAACAAATATTTCTTTTTGTGCAGCAGGCCGGCCAGCCAGACATATTCTGCGCCACCAAAAAAGGGATAATGCAGATGCACAACATCAAAGTTTTTCAACCGCTGCACAAGTTGCGGAACAACCCCGGCATCGCCCGGACGAACCAATGTCTTGAGCCTGTCGACCTGAAATGGAAACACCCCATCGTCGTAGTCCGGGCGACCATGATCAAGGGTAAAAACCGTCACTTCATGCCCGCGCTTTGTCAGTTCGAGGGCATTATGGTAACAAACGTAACCCATCCCGCCATGATGCGGGGGAAATGTTGCGACCAGTTCAGCGATTTTCACGGTAGATAGTTCCAGGAATACAAGAAAAATTGACCCACACAACAACTCTTTTTTTCTTTATGATTATTGACAATAAATACAATCAATATTAATTGACTGTTCTATGACCATATTTTCCAATTAAAAAATGTGACAGGCCGGCACAATACCCTTTCAGTGGATTAAAGTTTCCTTTGGTCATGAATTTTACTACTGAAATAGCGGTATAAAATGCAAATAAAGGAACAAGCATCAAATCCCTATTAACCAGAAATCTAAACCCATTACGGGTAGAGTAATAATACAATGAAAAACTTCCTTGGCCCGTCGTAGAAGAAACTTTATGCCAAACTCTGGAAGTTGGTACATACAAAATTTTATATTTACAATCACTTGCCCTGGCACACCATTCGGTATCTTCCCAATACAAGAAATAGCTCTCGTCCATCAAACCTATTTCGCTAAGGGCCGAAGTGCGGACCAACATACTACAACCATTAATGGATCCGAGGTTTGTGGCATTTTCGAATTGATCCCGGTCAAGCTGATTAGCCCCGCGCTGTCGAATCTTCAGCTTCCCTTTCTCCCAAAAGCCTCCTGCAGACCAAATCCGTTTGGGCTCGTCATAATAATAAATTTTTGATCCGGCAAACCCTACAGACTTATCATTCTCCATAGCATTAACCAACGAACCCAGGGCATCTATGTCTACTTCGGTGTCGTTATTAAGCAGCCAGACATAAGCTGCGCCCCTATCAAGCGCATGGCGAATACCGACGTTATTTCCACCGGCAAAACCAAGATTGGCCCCGGATTGAATGATCTCAACATCCTTCAATCGGCGTCGAAGTATTTCCTCGGAACCGTCGCTCGACGCATTGTCTATTACAAGAATGTGGAAGTTTGGCCACGACAAATGTCGACAAGAATCCACGCAGGCCAAAGTGTCCTGCCAACCGTTCCAATTTAAAATTACGATGTAAACCAAAGGGAAGTCGGTCAAAACTTAACACCTTATTTTGGGATCATTTTTTCTATGATCTCATGCAATCGATGATTGAAATGAAATTGCTTCCAACAGACGGCTCTGCCCAGACCTTTTTTACTCAACTCGGCACACAACTCATCATCCCCCCACAATCGACGCATACAGTCCGCCATCTGTTCAACAGAATCCTGATGAAACACCAAAGCCGCATCACCAACTCGATCCGGCATACAGGTGATTTCCGCAATCGCGATAGGGCAACCCAGCGCCATGGCCTCTAAAGGGGGAATATTGGTCGGTCCAAAGCAACTGGCATAGACCAGCCCCCGGGCGCGACGATAAAACTCGGGCATATCGGCGTCGGGAACGTAGCCGGGCAAAATTACATCATCCTGCAATCCGAGCTCCTCAATCAATTGTTTGACTGAATCCCAGGCGTTTTTTTGCGAACCGACAAAAACAAACTTCAGATCCGGCAACTCCGGTTTCAGCAATGCCATGGCACGCAGCAGATTTTTGTGATTTTTATGCTCCCAGAACTGTGCCGGATAAAAGAAAAACTTTTCCGGCAACTGATACCGCTCATCAAACCCCGCCGGTGTCTGCGCCTCTTGAATATAGCGCGGCACCACCATCGGCATGACATGCAGACGTTCGTCGGGTACCTGGTAGGTTTCCTTCACCTGCTGCTTATCGATCTCGGAAAGTACGATGATCCCTTCAGCCCAGCGACAGATATTGGCGTAGGTGGGAATCCGGTACAGCAGTTCCCAACGTGAGGCGGCCTCGGGAAAATTGCGCCCGTCATAACGATGAACCACATCAAGGATCGTCACCAGGGCCGGCACCGGCACCTGAAAACTGCGGGCGTCCTGCGCTGGAAAAATCCACAGATCACATTGCTGCCGCAACATGGTTCTGGCCATGGGGAAGAACAGCGGACAGAGCTTACGCCACAACCCCATGGGCAAGCGCAACTGCAGCCAGGCCAGCCCCACAGCGCGCGCCCAGAATCCTTTAGGTATCGGCACAATCTCCAGGTCAGGATAGTGTGCCAGGTAGTCCAGCCACTGCTCCGACGCATAGCCGACAATAACCCTGAACCGATCCCGCGGCAACGCCGCCACTGCATCGAGCATGGTCTGACAATACTGGAAAGTCCCGCCGAAATGGGGCGGTGTTTCGAGGAACAGACCGATTTTTTTCATGCTGTCCGCTTTCGTGCAACAACAGTGACATTCCAGTCGTCCGGCTCAAGGCTGTCTTTGAGAAAACCGCTGCGGTGAATCAGGTCGAAACCGGCAAGTTCCAGGTAACTTTCAATTTCGCGAAAAAAGAAATAACGCACAAGGTGCCGTTCGGTAAACTCATGACGTGTGGTACCGGAATCGAGGTACTCAAAATGAAAGTTCACTTCCGCAATCTGGTTGATCAGGTCGAGGCTGGTCGTCGAGGTTCTGACCACCTCCAGGTGCCCTCGTTTTTTGCGCAGCTCGCGCCGCGGCGAATAGTCTTTGACGACGGCGTTACCGTTCCAGTAGTCAAAAACAAACAGCCCCCCCGGTTCCAGCAGCCCGTTAATATTGTTCAGGGCCGTCAGCAGATCCTCATGGGTCGTTAAGTAGCAGATCGCCGAAAACATGGAAATGACCGCATCGTACTTTTTTGCAATCCGGTCGGCATTCTGAAAAGAACAATTATAAAATACCGCCGCACTGTCGTGTTCAACGGCTGCCGCCCGCGCCCGCTGAATCATTGCAGCCGAGATATCGCTCCCCTCCATCCGATAACCCATGGCCTCCAGTTCGAAACAATGGCGACCCGTACCGCAGGCCAGATCAAGCACCCGGCCGACGGGCGTAGCGGGATCGGCAAAACGCTTGAGGAGGCCGGCAACAAAAGCGGCTTCCTCACGATAGGGTTTATCTTCGTAAAGCAGGTCGTAAACTGCTGAATAGTCAGCAAATATGTCCGTCATGATTGCTAATTCCAATTCCTGGCAACGTCATCCAGTATTTTTCATTTCTACATAATAGATCTCATCCGTCTTTATCAGACCTTATCTGCGTTCAACAAAGGGTTTCAACAGCCTTTCCTCGAACACAGATAAAGGCGGATAGCCGCAGATAAAAAAACATAAACCCCACATTCCTAGCATGCTGTGATGGCCAACAGCAGCCGTTCGGCGATGTAGGCGATATCCTGTTTGTCCAGTACCGGCCCAGACGGCAGATAGAAGGCTCGATAAGCCACGTGATTGGCCTGCGGACAGGCATCCCTGCGAATATGTTCTGCAAGGGGCAGGTGTTCCTGAAGATTGTAAGGGATAAAGGTTTCACGGGTTTCAATGCCCTCGGCAGCCAGCCGGGCCATAATCGCCGGACGGGCGTCAGCGGCCTTGCCTTTGAGGATAATGTGATACATCCAGAAAACATTGCGGGCGTAATCTTTTTCGACCGGCAACTGCACTTCGGCATAACCCGACAACAAATCGGTATAATCAGCCGCCACTCGGCGCTTCAGGGCGAGAATGTCATCGATCTTTTCCAGTTGCGCACAACCGATCGCCGCCTGCAGATTGGGCATGCGGTAGTTGTAACCGATCCCGCCGTGCATGAACTTGTTATCCGTACCGAAAGCCAGGGATTTCAGCGACCGCATTTTTTCGGCCAATGCGGCGTCATCGGTGGTGCACATCCCCCCTTCGCCGGTAGTGATCACCTTATTGGCATAAAAGCTGAAACATCCGATGGTACCCAGGCTGCCGACCTTGCGCCCCCGGTATTCAGCCCCGTGGGCCTGGGCGCAATCTTCAATCACCGCCAGGCCGTGGCGCTTTGCAACCGCAAGAATCGGATCCATATCGGCCGGGTGACCGAACAGATGAACCACCAGAATGGCCCTGGTACGTGGAGTGATCAGCGCTTCGAGCAGAGCCGGATCGAGGTTCAGGGTGTCGGCTTCGATATCGACCGGAATCGGGACGGCTCCGAGGTAATGGACAGCGAAAAAGCTCGCCATGTTGGTCATGGTCGCGACCAGCACCTCATCCCCCGGCTTGATGCCGACCGCCGCCAGAGCCACATGCAAAGCGGCGGTTCCGCTCGACACGGACACTCCGTGGACAGTGCCGCAGTAGTCGGCAAAATTTCGTTCAAAGCGTCCGAGGTAGTCGCCGAAAAAGCCGGAAATAGCACCGGCGTCCAGGGCATCAAGCACGTAGCTGCGTTCCTGCTCTCCCAGAATCGGCTGCGCGACAGGGATTTTTTTCATACCGCCTCGTTGCCGGACTCTGTGACCAGGGGCACATCCAGCCGATAGGTATCAGTTTCGTACTGGGTTCCGGCACGCGGTCCCTTACAGAAGGCCAGCAGCACCGAATCTTCCAGCGCTTCAAAAGCATGACTCTCCAGCGGCGGCGACGCGATCAGATCCCCCTTGACGACCAGACTCTGCTCGACCGGACCGCCCGGTACCTGAGCATAATAGCGGCAGCTGCCCTCAAGGATGTAGGTGTACTGCGTGGTTTCCTTGTGAAAGTGGTTGCCGCGCACCGCGCCCTTGACCGAGGTGATCAGGGTCAGGGAATCAAAGGGAACGCTTTCAACGATATCGGTGATGGCCCCTCTGGCATCGGCGAAGGCCGGTTGTCTGTTTTCCAGTTTCATAAATGGAATCCTTATAAAATTTCCGTAGGGGCGCATTGCATGCGCCCAAGCAGTTTCAAACGATTCGCGGTTCGGGAATCGGGATGATAAATTTACCGCCGCGCCGCCGGTATTCGGACAGATTGGCCATAATCTCCTCGGCAAAGTTCCAGGCCAGCAACAGGGCGTAATCGGGCATCTGCTCAATCAGGGCGTCATCGGAATAGACCGGAATATGCATCCCCGGCGTAAAACGCCCGATCTTCAGGGTCGATTTTTCGGTGACGAAGTCCAGGGTCTCGGTTCCCAGGCGGCAATAGTTGAGCAGCGTCATCCCCTTGGCCGGAGCGCTGACAGCAGCCAGTTTTTTCCCTTCATGTTTCAGCTTGTGCAGCATCCCGGTCAGGGTCTGCCGGTTGTTTTCAACGGCAAGCGCGAACCGCTTGAGAACATCGAGTCGGTAAATCCCCTTCTCTTCCTCCCGTGCGATCATGGTCGCGATCGCCGGGGATACCGGATGGCGACCCCGCCGCGCCACATAAACCCGGAACGATCCACCATGGATATCGCGCTCTTCAATGTGGAAGATCTCCATAGCGAATTTGTCGAAGAAAGGGACCAGGGGCTTTACTGACAGATAGGAAAGGTGCTCGTGATAGATGGTGTCGTACTCAAGGTGGTCGATCAGATTGACGAAGTAGGGAGCCTCGAAAACAAAGACCCCGCGGTCATTAAGCAAAGTGTCGACGGCCCGCATAAAGGCATGCAGATCGTTGACGTGGGCGAACACGTTGGTGCCGGTAATCACCGTCGCCTGACCATGACTTGCCTTGATCTGTCCGGCAACCTCCTCGCCGAAAAATTCGTTGAGTGTTTCGATGCCGCGTTTTTCGGCAATCCGCACGATATTGCTGGCCGGGTCGACCCCGAGAATCCGGGTACCGTTATCCCGAAAAGCCCCGAGCAGCACGCCGACATTACTGCCGATATCGACCACCAGATCCTCACCGCC
>NZ_JCBCBS010000223.1:0-1124 GCF_059864205.1 Pelovirga sp. | reverse complement strand
ATCTTTAAATCGGTATTATGGCCCCGGAAAAAAGGTGACTTTTCGTTTTTTTTCCGGGGACATAATGCCTATTTCCTTTTTATTCCCGGTCTGCCCGGTGCCTTCATCTTGTTTTTTTCCGGGGACATATTGCCTGTTTTTTCCCAGGAAAAGTCGACAGGTTAGGCATCTCCGGACACGCTATATCCCGCATGCAGGGGTGCAGCTGCGGCCTAAACCGGGGGCCGCTGACTACGTTTTAAGTTTTTCTAATCATTTGGCGTATCATCGCAAAAACACCGACGACAACACCTAAGAGCAATCCGTTGATAAAGTATCCAACTGCTACTGCCAAAACCATAGTTAATGGACCAAAATCGGCACTATTATGCATAATCGACAAAGACCATGGATATCCCAAGAACAGCGCCATAAATGCATAAACAAATAAAACAGTACCGGATCCGCCGAGGATAACACCTACTATCATCATCATTGTGAGGCTGATGAAAACTATCAACAAGCACCAACGAGCTACAAACAGGCCAAAGAAAAGTCCGCTTGAAAAAGGCGTGTCCGAAAAATCAAAGTTTGGTAATTTAAACAAAGCACCCCCCAAGAGTTTCACGACCCCGTTACAATGCCATAGGCAGCGTCAATCAGAGCACCGTTTACCATAGTCCCCAATCCCACAATAGAGGCACTAAGCAGGTCACTGCTCGTAAAAATTGTTATCAAACACCATGGCAAGCTCGCAATGAGGGCCAAAATATATGTTTTTTTCCGGGGACATAATGCCTATTTCCTATCGATACCCGGTCTGCCCGGTGCCTTGATCTTCAACACCCGCCCGGTGGATTGTTCCAGTTTCTCAATAAAGGCCGCGCCGCCAAGCGGACGGCCGGTTTTGGTCTTTTGGAATATCAAACGATCCTGCTGCTGATCCGTGGTCTGTAGAAAGTTCGACCAGTTATCTACCAATTCCGGCAACAGCGGGGTTTTGATCAGTGGATCCTGAGCGTTGATGCCGCAATGGTAGCGTGCGCTTGACCAGGGATAATCAACGGGAGATGACGCGATACCGGCAGCAACCGGGTTGCGTTCCACATAGCGTGCTGCTGCTAAGAGGTGCCGTTGATCCAGCA
>NZ_JCBCBS010000180.1:0-23600 GCF_059864205.1 Pelovirga sp. | reverse complement strand
GATTGACCTGATCAAGCCATTTCTTGACATGGCCCAACTCAAAACACCGGAGAAATCGCAAGATCAGAACTAAAAAACGTAATTATTCAGCTGCCGTCCTTGGCGCAGGGTCGTTGGATCCTGCGGCAAGGGAAACAATCGCGTCCCTTGACATAGGATTCAAAGGCCCGGTGCTGAACAGACACCTTCTTTTTTGATTTACAAATATATTATCCTGTTTTTTTTGCAGCGTACCCTGTTGGATCACTGACCGTCACCACTTTGGTCTATTTTACCCTCAATGTAATTGACTTTCCCTCGTATTTCACTAAAATGGTCACGTTTATCATTCATTATTTTTTCTCTGCCACATTTATCTGACCATTGGATACATCTGCCAATCTGCGCTAGGAGGCCACATGGGAAAACCGCAATATCATACCGACATCGTCAAGAGCTTTGTCAACTGGAGCCTCGTCTGGGGTGTCGTCGCGGTGCTGGTCGGGGTGATTGTTTCGTTTCAGATGATCAATCCCGATCTGAACTACCCACCCTATCTCACCTTTGGCCGCCTGCGCCCGATTCATACCAATGCCGGCATCTACGGCTGGGGGGTGGGCACCATTTTCGCCATGTTTATTTACATGGTCCAACGACTATGCAAAACGCCGCTGTGGAGTCTCGGCCTGGCACGCTTCCAGCTGTGGTTGTTCAACGCCACCATTATCGCGGCAGCCGTCACCCTGCTTCTCGGCTACAACACCACCCTCGAATACCATGAAATGGAATGGCCCATCGACCTCATGATCGTCGTGCTGTGGGTCGCCTTTTCCATCAATATCATCATGACCATCATCAAACGCAAAGAAGAGCAGATGTATATCTCTTTGTGGTACATGATGGCAGCGCTTATCGGCGTTGCCATCCTGTTTACGGTCAACGCCCTCGCCGTTCCGGTCTCGGCCTTTAAATCCTATTCCATCTTTGCCGGCACCAACAGCGCCAATGTCCAGTGGTGGTTCGGTCACAACGCCGTGGCTATGGCCCTGACCGCGCCACCGTTAGCCATGTTCTACTATTTTCTGCCCAAGTCCACCGGGGTTCCCATCTACAGCCACCGGTTATCGATTATCGCTTTCTGGTCGCTGATCTTCATGTACCTGTGGACTGGTGCCCACCATCTACTCTGGACACCGATCCCCGACTGGATCCAGACCCTGGCCATGGCTTTTTCGATCATGCTGATCGCTCCTTCCTGGGGTTCGGTCATTAACGGCTATATGTCGATGAAGGGGCAGTGGCATCAGATGCGCGACAACTATCTGGTCAAGTTCCTGATTCTCGGCATCACTTTTTACGGATTACAAACGCTGCAGGGGCCGATGCAGGCAATCCGGAGCTTTTCAGCCTTCATTCACTATACCGACTGGGTTCCCGGCCACATTCACATGGGGACCATGGGGTGGGTCTCGCTGGTCAGTGTCGCCGGCATCTACTTCCTGTTACCGCGCATCTACGGACGCGAGGTTTACAGTATTCCGCTGGCCAACCTGCATTTCTGGCTGGTGGTTATCGGTCAGCTGATCTGGTCAACCAGCATGTGGATCGCCGGAGTGCTGCAGGCCGGCATGTGGAACGCCATGAACGCTGATGGCAGTCTCACTTACACCTTCACGGAAACCATGGTCGAGATGTATCCCTACTGGTGGATACGCGCGATTGGCGGCGTCATTTACCTGATCGGCATTCTGGTCTTTATCTACAACGTCTACATGACCGTGCAGAAAGGGAAAGAACCAGCCCCGAAACTGCTTGAAGTCGAAGGGAGGGCTTAAATCATGTGGGAAAAGAAACCGATTCTGCTGATGCTCATGGCCACCGCTGCCATTCTGGTCGGCACCACCATCACCATGATTCTGCCCTTTGTCTGGGTCAACACCGAGGCTGACCGCATTGAAGGGGTGACTCCCTACACCCCGCTGGAACAGGAAGGTCGTGATATCTACATGCGCGAAGGGTGCAACAACTGCCACACCCAGACCGTGCGCCCGCTGGTGGCCGAGGTTTTGCGCTACGGCGACTACTCAAAATCAGGCGAGTTCGTCTACGACCGCCCCTTCCTTTGGGGTTCCAAACGCACCGGTCCTGACCTGGCGCGTCTCGGCGGCAAGTACCCTGATGCCTGGCATTATCAGCACATGGAAACCCCGCGCTCGATCTTCCCGAAAACCAACATGCCGGCTTACGGCTGGTTGAGCAATAACGCCCTCAAGCCTGACAAAGTACGACGCAAGATGCAGGTGCTGGGATTCCCCCATAGCGAGACACAGATCGCTGAACTGGCAAGCAAAAATGAGATGGATGCGATCATTGCCTACCTGCAGAAACTCGGCAATGACATCCCCTGGCGCCAGACTGCCCGCACTGAAATCGTCGGCGAGTTGCGTAACCCCTTTGCCGGAGCGGATCAGGCCACCCTGGCCGCCTGGCAACCGCTGTTTCAGAGCAACTGCTCCGCCTGCCATGGTAACGCCATGCAGGGGGGCATCGGACCGGCACTGGTGGGCGACAACTACGACGAGGACATCCTCTTCCGCCTCATCTATGATGGCATTCCGGAGCAAGGCATGCCGTCGTTTGCCAACCTTGGAACCGAACGGGTCTGGCAGTTGGTCAATCTGATCAAGTATGACCGGTCGCCGGGCAACTGACCATGGATATGGCGTCCATTCTTTATCTGGCGGTGACATTTGGCCTCTTTGTCGTCTTTGTACTGATCGTCCGCAACACCTACCGGCGCAGGAACAAAGACGCAAAGGAAGCGCCGAAATACCGCATGATGGATGATGATTGATCCGTTTGTAAAAAGCCTTGAGAACAAGAGAAAGGTTGCAAAATATGAGTGCAAAAAAACATGACAACCATGATGAACATGCCGACGGTATCGTTGAAGATCGCAAACAGGTGCCGCCTTTATATTTCAAGATTCTTTTTTACGCACTGATCATCTGGGCGATCGGCTTCAGCGCCTACTATCTGCTCAGTGGCTGGAGCTCGGAAAAAGAATTCGATGAAAAAATGACCGCCTATCAGCAAACCTATACCCAGGCGGCACCGGCTTCGGCGGCAGCGGAAACCCCTGCAGCAACATCCACCGGCATCCATGCCGTCAACATTTACAATGCCAATTGTGCCTCCTGCCACGGCACGGGTGGTTCCGGCGGCTTTGCTACTGACCTGAGCGGTAACTATAGCTACGGCAAGGACGCTACCAGCATCCGCACCAGCATTGCCAATGGGCGTGGCTCGATGATGCCCGGATTTGCCGACACCCTCAGCGCTGCTGAAATAGATGCGCTGGCTAACTACCTGCTTAATCTTTAAGGAACTCTTGAGCGGTGGCTGCGTGCAGCCACCGCCAGCTCGCCATGCCCACCGGCCACAAGCATAAGCGCCCGCTACTTCTCGGCCCCTGGCGCAGAACCTTCCAGTGGTTAACCACCCTGACGATCATTCTGTTGCCGTGGATTCAGCCGGGGGGCGTGAGCCTGGTGCGCATCGATATCCCCAGCCTCAGCCTGCATCTGTTTGGCCAGGTACTGCGCATTCAGGAGCTCTACCTGCTGCTGCTTTTTATCCTCGCCACAGGTGCTGCTTTTTTGTTCATCACCCTGGTTTTCGGCCGCGTCTGGTGTGGCTGGGCTTGCCCGCAAACCACCCTGACCGATCTGGCGGAATGGCTGGCTCGCCGCTGCAAACTGAACATCCTCGCCAACCGCCTGCAGGGTGCGCTGGTTCACCAGATCGTGGCCCAGGTTATCTATCTGTTGCCGGCTCTGCTGGTCGCCGCCAACCTGCTCTGGTATTTCATCGAACCCCAGCGTTTTCTTGCCGGCCTGGTCTCCGGAACCCTGCACCCTGGGGTCCTGATCACCTTTCTGGTGATTACTGCCATCATCTACCTGGACCTGGCCCTGATCAGACGGCTGATGTGCCGCGAGTTCTGCCCCTATGGGCGCATCCAGTCCTCCTTTGTTGATCCGGCCACCCTGACCCTGCACTTGCCGGAGGAAGAAAAACCACGCTGTATCCGCTGTAATTCCTGCGTGCGCACCTGCCCGATGGGGATCGACATCCGCAACGGCTATCAGATCGAGTGTATCAACTGTGGCCGTTGCCTCGATGCCTGTCGGCAGATCATGGCCAAAAAGAACGAACCCGGGCTGATCTATTATACCTTTGGCGTTGACAACCGCGGTGCCGGTGCCCTGTTGAACCTGCGCGTATTGCTGCTCGCTGTGCTTCTGATCACCCTGTTCAGCGCCCTGACCTACGCCACCCTGGCACGGCCGAGAGCATCCCTGAAGGTCTCACTGGCACCGACAGCAGCCAGCACGATTGTTGCTGACCAGCAGGCTACGCTGTTCACTATATGGGTCAACAATCGCAGTAATGAACAACAGAAATATCACTTGCGAACGCTATCTTCTGCCGGCGCGATACTAGAGGTCAGGGGCCACACTGAAGATATCTCCGTCGCCGCCGGTGGCAACCAGCAACTGCGCTTGATCGTTATCACCCCTGTTGGCACGCAAGCATTCGTGGTAGAATTCCAGCTGCTCGACAACAATCTGCAGCAGGTTGCCACAGCTCAGGCCCACGTCAGGTCGACAAACAACCCGCAGATAAAATAGCGGCTCTGTAATCACAAACTAAAAATGAGTAAGCTTGCTTGCCGACCTTTTTCAGCGAAATGAGAAACCCATGACCAAACCCAGCCCCGCATTGCTCATCCCTTTGTTGCTCTGCTCTTTTCTGGCCTTTTCCAGTTGGGCCGCCTATCAGGCAGCCACTCGAGTCAGCGACGTCAGTGATCGCGGTTACTACAGCAAGGGGCTGAAGTACAACAGCACTCTTCTGGAAAAAAAAGCCGCCACCGTATTGGGCTGGGAATTGCGCAGCGAACTGATTGACGGTATGCTGATCCAGCATTTAACTGATCAGAACGGTGAGCCGGTAAGCGGCGCCAAGGGAATCCTGAAGTTGCAGCATCGAGAGGCACTGCTGACGGTTCCCCTGGAGGAGATAGATGCCGGTGTCTACCGTGGCCTGCTACCGCAACGGGCGGGTGAACACCTCATCAGAGCAGAGTTTGAGCGCGACGGTGCGCGGATTCTGCGGCACCTGCTGTTGACCATCTAAGTAATGCCCCCCGCCGCTGAATTGACATGCGTCCACTGCGCCGAAAAATTCCCCGCCGCTGATCTGGTCACCGCAAAGATCAACGACACGACTCACAGCTTCTGTTGTTACGGCTGTCGCGGCGCCTACCTGATTATCCGTGGCGCCGGCCTCGAGCACTTTTATCAGCGGCGCGACCGCCAGGCCGGGACCCTCAAGGAAGCCTTCAACTTACGTTTTGACGATGCCTATCTGGCACGCTTTGTCCGTCATCATGAAGCAGGGGAGGAGATCAGCCTGATTGTTGACGGCATTCGTTGCGCCAGTTGTGTCTGGCTGATTGAGCGGCTGCTGCTCAAACATCCGGCCATCCTGTCGGTACGGGTCAACTTTGCCACCCACCGGGTACTGATCCGCTTTACCGGCGCTGACATCAGTGCTGCCCAGATCTGCCGCAAGCTTGCCGACATCGGCTATCTGGCCCGCCCTTATACCTTTGACGAGCTGCAGCAATCAGCCCACCGTGAAATGCGCAGCCTGCTCATGCGCTTTGGAACGGCAGTTTTTCTGACCATGCAGTTAATGGGGTTTTCCCTGGCGCTGTATGCCGGTTATTTTCAGGGCATCGACCCCCAGACCAAAAGCATGCTGGAGTATTTTGCCGCCATCGTCACCACCCCGGTGGTTTTCTACTCCGGCTATCCCTTCCTGCGCGGCGCCTGGATCAGCCTGCGCAACTATCAGCCCAACATGGATCTGCTGATCGCCCTGGGTACTCTCTGTGCTTATTTTTACAGCCTCTATGCCATGGCTACTGACGCTGAGGTCTACTTTGAAACGGCAGCGATGATTATCACTCTGATTCTTGCCGGGCGCCTGATCGAGGCGGGAGCCAGACGCAAAGCCGCCGCCGGCATTGACCGGCTGCTCAAACTGGCGCCGACGCGCGCCCTGCGTTACGAGAATGACAGCTGGCAGGAGGTTGACAGCCAACAGTTGCAGCCTGGCGATCTCATCCAGCTCAAAGCCGGTGATCGCCTGCCGGTGGACGGCATCGTTGCCCGCGGTACCAGTGAGATTGACGAAGCTGCGGTTACCGGCGAACCCCTGCCGGTGCTGAAAGAACACGGCGCTCAGGTCGTCTCCGGCACCCTCAATCTCAACGGCACCATCGAGGTCAAGGTCACCTCGGCCGCCGCCGACTCCTTCCTCGCGCGCATGACCGCCATCGTTGAACGAGCGCAAACCGACCAGGCACCGATTCAGCGCCTTGCCGACCGGGTGGCCGGTGTTTTTATCCCGATCGTGCTGCTGATTGCCGCCGCCACCTTTATCTACTGGCACCTGCGTGATGGCGCCGCCCTGCTCAATGCCGTCTCGGTGCTGGTCGTCGCCTGTCCCTGCGCCCTGGGGCTGGCAACACCCACAGCGGTGATGATCGCCACCGGACGCGCGGCCGAAGCCGGGGTGCTGTTTCGTGGCGGCGATATTCTTGAGGCGGCTTCGCACATTAAAATCCTGGCTTTCGATAAAACCGGCACCATCACCATCGGGCGGCCCCAGGTTGTCGGGATCACCCTCAGCCATGGCAATGAACAGCAGTTACTGCAAGGACTGGCAGATGTCGAAGCAGGCAGCCGGCACCCCCTCGCGCGCGGCATTCTCAAGGAAGCGGCCCGGCGCGGCATCATCCCCGCCGCGGTTGACAAGTCCACCACCCATACCGGCCTGGGCATTGTAGCCTGGCAGGGCAACACCCATCTAATCGCCGGCAACCGGCGCTTTCTGAAAGAGCAGGGAATCGACCTGCCTGAGACCGCAACCGCCGGACGCAGCGAGGTGCATCTGGCCCGCGATGGCCGCTATATCGGCCTGGTCACCCTCGACGATGAGATCCGCCCTGATGCGCAACAGATGTTCAACGACCTGCAGCGACTCGGCTACACCAGTCTGCTGTTAACCGGCGATCGGGAAGATGTCGCCCGGCGTATCTGTTCACTCCTCGCCATTGATACCTGGCACGCGGAACTGACTCCGGAACAAAAAGCGCTGCAGATTGAACAGCTGGCACCGGCAGCAGTGATGATGGTGGGTGACGGGATCAATGACGCGCCGGCCCTGTCGAAGGCTACCATCGGCTGCGCCATTGCCGGCAGCACCGACATCGCGGTTGAAAGCGCTGATCTGATTCTGACCCGCCCGCACCTGGCCAACATTCCCTTTGCCCTGTGCCTCGCACAAAAGACCCTGGTCAACATCAAGCAGAATCTCGCCTGGGCTTTCAGTTATAATCTGATTGCCATCCCCCTGGCCGTCAGCGGCCTGCTGGCGCCGGTTTACGCGGCAGCGGCGATGGCGATCAGTTCGATCTGCGTACTGCTTAATTCCCTGCGCCTCAAGCGCCACGGACACCTGCCATGATGACTTCAACCATCCTGCTGATTTTTCTGTCCTTTTGTATCGGTACCGGGGTCTGGTTGTTTTTTCTCTATGCGGTTAAAAAGGGGGAGTTTGACGATATCGAAGGTCCCAAATACCGGATGCTGGATGACGATGATGTCGAGGAAAAGACAAAGGATGATGAGGTGGGTAAACTGTAGGGGCACGGCACGGCGCGCCGCGCCCCTGCAACATCATACGATTTTTTGTTCCTACCAGGGCGGTGTCAGCCCAAAACTTGCCAGCTTGACGGCAAATTCTTTGGCCTCCCGTGAAAGGATCCGGCGCTCTTCTTTGTGCTTAACCCAGCCGCTTTTTGCACACCAGCTGACCGCCATTTCCGTCTGCCTATTCACCACCAGGGCCAGCAGTTCCTGCTCCTGGCGCGACAGGGTCATCTGCCCGAAGCGATAATCCTGAAAGGCCTCCCAGGTCGCCGGCACCCAGGGCTTGACAATCTTTTCGCCGATGGTCTCGGCATAGCGGCGGATTTCCAGTTGGGCGTGGCTGTCCATGCGCAGGGCGAGAAAATGCAGCAGATTATGCAGATCAATCTGCCAGAAGGCTTCGGTGTAGGTGCTTAACGGCAAATCCTTACGCGCCTGCTCGCGGGCAACGCCGGCGTCGAGACGCTGCTGGTAGACTTCTTTGCTCAACTGGTGCAGTTCCTGCTCGGCAGCACTGAACTGTACGCCCTGCACATTGTCGAAAAATCCACTACTCCCCTGCTTATTGTCCTGCGCCTGCTGCCGCCAGCTGTCCGCCGGAGTCATCTGGGCGCGGTCGATGGCAATGGAATAGCGGGTACTGTACTCATTGACGCTGGCGGTGCGATGGCGAATCCACTGGCGCCAGGTATCCATCGGCACCCGCACATGGAGCTTGAGGATGCACATTTCAAAGGGGGTGGTGTGCTGATGGCGGAGCAGATAGCGGATCAGAGCGCGATCTTCGGACACCTTGCGGGTGCCGTCGCCGTAGGAAACCCGCGCCGCCTGAACGATGGAAGAATCATTCCCCATATAATCAACAACACGCACAAAGCCGTCGTCGAGTACGGGAAAAGCGTGACCAAGCAGTTTATCAAGATCCGGGCTGGATGGGCGTGTCAGTTGGGTTGTCACTTTGTCAAATCCTCTGGCTGGTGTTCAAATAAATAGGAACCATGTTATATCTAGCAGTCGACAGCACTCCCCCTTTTAACCAAAACGGAGAATTCTATGCCGCACCTGCAATTTGAAATCAATCGCCCCTTAGAAGATGCCGCCAAGATGACCTTTGCCGAGAAAGTCCGGCAACTGTTTTCTACCATCATGGATACCGGCACCGACCACATCAGTATCTCTATCCGTGAATTCGGCACCTACAACCTGTCAGTAGGTCGGGTCAACCAGCCGGAACAAGGAGTGGCCCTGGTCAACGCCGATATCCGCGAGGGGCGTACCATGGAAAAACGCCGCGAGCTGACCCTGGGTTTTATGCAACTGCTTCATGAGACCTGGGACATCCCTAAAGAGCACATGTACGTTACCCTCACCGAACACAAGGGGGAGGATTTTCACCTGTTCGAGCGCTACCTGGCAAGTTGGCAGGAAGGGGAAGATCCGCTGGCCGATTGATCGTAACCTCAGGATACGTTTTATTGACGGCTGGTTTCCAGCGCCGCAATCCGGTGACTGCCGTTTTCCATCACCGCGACCAGTTGCTCGACCAGTTGGTTAAAATCATTCCGCTTGTCTTTAGGAACAGAAGCCGACATCGGGATGTTCGCCGTGAGCGGATTGACCGGCCGACTGCGGACATGCAACTCAAAGTGCAGGTGAGGACCGGTAGATAATCCGGTATTACCGGAGAGGGCGATTCGATCGCCACGTTTTACCGTCTGGCCACGTTTTACCAGAATCCGATGGAGATGCAGATAGCGAGTCAAATACTGACTGCCATGCTGGATTTCAACATATTTACCGGCATAGGGATGATTCATCACCCGCGTGACAACGCCGTCACCGGTTGACAGGACCGGCGTACCGGTCGGCATGGCAAAATCAACCCCGTTATGGGGCCGGACCTGCCCGGTGACTGGATGCTTACGGGCGGGATTGAAGGAAGAACTGATGCGGTACTGCCCACCCGTCGGATAGCGCCGGAAGGCACGTGCCAGGCTCTCCCCTTTGGCATCATAGTAGCTGCCATCCTCAAACAGAAAAGCCGTGTGCTGGCGATTGCGGCGCACAATCCGCACCCCTTTGATCCGGCTCTGGCCGGTAAACTCATCGCCGACAAACTGCTGACTGCGCACCACCTGGAAACGGTCTCCGGCCTGGATATCCCGGGCGAAATTCAGATGATCGCGAAACAGGTTGGTAATGTTGGCGGTTTCCACTTCACTTAAACCGGCCCGCATGGCCGACAGATAAAAGCTGTCGTTGATCTCTGCGTCAATAAGCTGCTGTTTCCACGTCCCCGGATGGATAATTTCTTCGTAACCGAAATTGTTGTCATCAAAGCGTGAATATAGAACCTGCTTGCCCGGATGGATAAACAGCTCCATCCTCAGCAATCGTGATTTGTCGTCATCAAAAGTAAAGGTCAACTTTTGACCCGGGCGCAGCACATCAAGGGCCAGCAGCGACTCGTCAGCGGCAATAACCTGATACATGACGCTGTGGATGCCGAGTTGATTAAAGATGGTACTTAAGGTGTCACCGTTGGTGATCTGGTGGACAACGACAGGATCAACCGCCTCTTCAACCGGGGGTTCTTCAAGCAGCGCAGCCCCGGTATCACGACGTTCTTCACTGACCGGCTCCAATGCCGTATCAGTACCGGCCGGGAGGTTTTGACGCTGGCGGGGAATGGATACAAAATAGCCAAGCAGACCAATCAACACCAGCGCAACCAGACCGACTCGCAGCACGCGCTTGCGGCGTAAGGCCTTGCGTTCCTGAGATGATAAAATCCAGCTCGCATTCATAAATGACAACTCAATGGTTGTGTGGTCAAAAGATAGCGGAATCGATAGAAACCTCTAACCGCACATCTTACATGGAAGAGACGATCAATTCTACCCCTAAACTGACATTAGGCAGATCCCTGACGATACCGGTTTTTAGCACAAGAGGACGGCGCCTGGCAATCAGGGCCAATCGAAACCCATCAGGGCCTACTCACCTTAAGGTCCGGCGATTCTATCATGTCAAACTATTGTGTTGAGCAGGGGCAATCCCTGTTATGATTACAGTGGTTTTTTCTGGAAGCTGAATAATTACTTCATCCTGAAATTTAGCCACCAAGGCACCAAGGACACCAAGAAAACCAGGAGAGAAAAAGATCGTATCTGTTCAAGATGAATGGATTTGAAATCTGAAATTTGAAATTTGAGATCAGCTGTCTGATCCCTCAGACTGCTGTCGCGAAGCCTTCTCGTCGATACCGGAAATACCAAAACGCCGGCGCAGTTCGGTGTAGATTTTTTCCGGTGGCAGCTCGTAATAGCCAAGCAGCACCAGCAGATGAAAAATCAGATCAGCGGCTTCATAGACCACCTCATCAGGGTCTCCCCCTTTACCGGCAACGGCGGTTTCTGTTGCCTCCTCGCCGATTTTAGCAAGGATCTTGTCGAGCCCTTTCTCATACAGGGATTTTACGTAGGACTTTTCCCCGGCACCAAGCTGCTTGCGCTCAAGGATGATCTGATAGATCGCATCCAGGATGTGTTGTTGCGAAGCTGTATTTTCTGAATTCATGTGCTTCCTGCTTTCATCAGAGACGAACCACAACGCCATGCTCGTGCAGATAGTCTTTGCACTGGGCGATGGTATATTCCTTAAAATGAAAAATCGAGGCCGCCAGAGCCGCGCCGGCACCCCCTTCAACAAAACCGGCGCGGATATGCTCAAGGTTACCGACGCCGCCGGAGGCGATCACCGGAATAGTGACCGCATCACTGATCGTCCGGGTCAGGGCGATATCGTAGCCCTGCTTGGTACCGTCACAATCCATCGAGGTCAGCAGAATCTCGCCGCAACCGTAGTCTTCCATCTGCCTGGCCCAGGCAACGGCATCGATTCCCGTCGGCCGACGCCCACCGTGGGTGTAAACCTCCCAGGCCACAGGATCGCTGCCGGGCACGCGCCGCGCATCGATGGCTACAACAATGCACTGGCTGCCAAAGCGCTGTGCGGCTTCGCGCACCAGATCGGGGCGCTGGACCGCCGCTGTGTTGATCGATACCTTGTCAGCCCCGGCATTAAGCAGATTGCGGATGTCGGCAATTTCGCGCACCCCACCGCCCACCGTCAAGGGCATGAATACCCGTTCGGCGGTACGGGCAACAACATCGAGAATAATGCCGCGATTATCGCTGCTGGCGGTAATATCGAGAAAGGTCAGCTCATCCGCCCCCTGGGCGCAGTAGGCCTCAGCCGCCTCGACCGGATCACCGGCATCGCGCAGATCGACAAAATTGACCCCCTTGACGACCCGACCATCTTTCACATCGAGGCAGGGAATAATCCGTTTAGCGAGCATCAGGGTTTCTACCTTTTTCGTTTAGGGTGCTTGCGCTGTCAACTATTGAGGTCATTCATGGCTTCATGGTCGATCATAAACCTGCGCAGATCGGGCTCCTGGCGCATGACATATAAGATGATCACTTGATCTGCCTCGATCCGGTAGAAGATGCGACAAGAAGGAACCACAACCTCGCGATACTTCAAACCTGCCAATTCCGCCGGAATCCGTCCCGACTCAGGATAATCAGCCAAACGTGCAACCTTGGCAAAAACCAGAGCCACGAGCTTTTTAGCCGCTGATAGATTATTGATGGCGATATACTCAGCAACCTCATCAAGGTCGGCAAGAGCCGGTTCGGTCCAGATTATTTTAGCCATCGGCCCATCTTGTCGCGCGCTTCCTCATCGACAAGGACACGCCCTTCGAGCAACGCCTGTTCTCCCACAGCGATGCCTTCGAGAATCTGCATGCGCCGCTGCATAAACTCAAAATCCTCGACATCAACCAGATAGGCGGAAGGCCTGCCATGCTCGGTGATCAAGACCGGCTCTTTTGAATCATGAAGATCTGCCAGAATTTTGGTTGCCTGACGTTTCAGGTTGGTAACAAGCTCGACTTTCACAGGAAACCTCCATCTCGCCAAAGTGACACTATTCTATCACTTTACTTTCATGAACGCCAGACTTGTCAATCAGCCGTCAACGCCCTTTGGTCAAGGCGACAGCGGCACGCAGATCAAGGGCGCCGGTATAGATCGCCTTGCCGGTAATCACGCCGCTGACCCCCGATGCTTCGATGGCCAGCAGGTTGCGGATATCGGCCAGGGAGGAAACCCCGCCCGAAGCAATGACCGGAATACTGATCGATTCGGCCAGGGCCTTGGTCGCCTCAATATTGGGGCCCTGCATCATGCCGTCGCGGGCAATATCGGTGTAGATGATGGCCGCCACCCCGAACCCTTCCATCTCTTTGGCCAGCTCGGTTGCCTTTTTCTCGGTCACATCGGCCCAACCACGAATGGCCACCAGACCCTCTTTGGCATCGATACCGACCACAATCCGCCCCGGGAACAGACGGCAGGCCTCTTGCACCAGGGCCGGATTCTCCTTGGCGACAGTACCCAGAATCACCCGTTCGATCCCCAGCTCAAGGTAGGCTTCGATGGTTGCCAGATCACGGATGCCGCCGCCGAGTTCAGCCGGGATAGCGATGGCTGCGACAATTGCCTTGATCGCTTCACGGTTCTTCGGTACCCCGGCAAAAGCGCCATCGAGGTCAACGATATGCAGGTATTCACCCCCCTGCTCCTGCCAGATGCGCGCCTGGGCGGCCGGATCATCATGATAGACCGTATCCTTGTCCATCAGTCCCTGCTCAAGACGCACACAGCGCCCGTCTTTCAAATCGATTGCCGGTAGAATAATCACTACAAATCTCCAAAGTTGCGAAAAATCTTAAGGCCCAGGTCCTGACTTTTTTCCGGATGAAACTGGGTTGCCATGATGTTGTCACGCCACAGGGACGCACAGAATTCAATAGCGCCATAGCGACAGCTCGCTGCGATATCCTCCTGCCGCTGGGCAGCGCAATAGTAGGAATGGACAAAATAGACGTAACTGCCGTCGGCAATCCCCTTGAACAGGGGGGAGGGTTTGCGCAGTTCCAGGGTGTTCCACCCCATGTGCGGCACCTTGAGACGTTCCCCCCGCTCAACCATGTCAGCAGGAAAACGCACCACCCGCCCGGGAATCAACCCCAGCCCCTGGTGGCGGCCAAATTCCTCACTCTCGTCAAACAGCATCTGCATCCCGACACAGATACCGAGCAGCGGCTTGCCCTTGTCAATATGTTCGAGCAACGGCGCAACAAAACCACCCTGGCGCAGATTGTCGATACAATCGCGAAAGGCGCCGACCCCCGGCAGCACGACCTTATCAGCGCTTACGATATCCCGTGGATCGCCACTGATCCGCGCTTTTAAACCCAACCGTTCAAAGGCATTGGCAACACTGCGCAGATTGCCCATTTCATAGTCGATAATGTTGATCATTGTTCAACTGTCCACTCTTAAGTATCCAGCAACATTGCAGGCAGGGCTTGTGGTTTCCATGACGAGGGTGTCTGTCGCCATGGATGGCGACAGTCAAGCGGCCATGGATGGCCCAAAGGAAACTGTCGCGTCCCTCGGATTGGATGCCACAAGACCGGCCTGCAAATGCAGTAGCTGCCCGTCAATTGGCACAGGTCAATATCACTCCAATGTGCCCTTGGTCGACAACACCCCCTCGATCCGTGGATCGATACTGGTGGCTTCATCCAATGCCCGGCCGAAGGCCTTGAAAATCCCCTCAATAATGTGATGCAGATTGTCGCCATAGGCCAGATTGACGTGGATGTTGGCGCCGGAGTGATTGCAGAAAGCGACAAAGAACTCCTCGACCAGTTCGGTATCGAATTCACCAACCTTGGCTTTGGGCAGATCAACATGAAACACCAGAAACGGGCGGCCGGAAAAATCGATCACCACCGAAGCCAACGCCTCATGCATCGGCATGGTCGCCCGGCCGAAACGCCGTACCCCGACCTTGTCGCCCAGGGCCTTCTTGAAGGCTTCACCGAGGACAATGCCGATATCTTCCACCGTGTGATGAGCGTCAATCTCGATGTCGCCCGACGCCTTAACGCTCAGGTCAAAAAACCCATGACGCGCCACCGCACTGAGCATGTGATTAAAAAAAGGCACCGGACTGTCGATCTGATGCCGGCCACTACCGTCAAGATTCAAGGTGAGACGGATGGAGGTTTCCTTGGTTTGCCGCTCAATCGTGGCTGATCTGGTCATAATATCCTCTTTTCGAAACTTACATTCTTTACCACTGAGACACAGAGTTTTTTAAAATCATAAGCCTTTTACAAAAGCCCCTTTATTCGTCATTCCCAAAGCCTTTCTTGGTGCTCTTGGAGCCTTGGTGGCTAACAAAAAAACTATAAAATATTGCCACCAAGGCACCAAGGGCTCCAAGAGGAACAAAAACTCATAAAGCTTTTCTCTGTGTCTCAATGCCTCTGTGGTTAATCTGGATCATGCAACCGCAACGACACCGATCGCCCGTGCGCCTCTAACCCTTCCAGCTCGGCGAGATGAACAACATCTTTGCCCAGCCGTTTAAGGCCAGCGGCAGAGAACGAGATAATACTCGATTTCTTGACGAAATCCTCCACCGACAAGGGGGAGAAAAAACGTGCGGTGCCGCCGGTGGGCAGGGTGTGGTTCGGTCCGGCCAGATAATCACCAGCCGCTTCGGGGGTATGGTGCCCCATGAAAATGGCTCCGGCGTGGCGGATTTGGGGCAGGATGGCAAAAGGATCGGTAACTGCCAGCTCGAGGTGTTCGGGGGCGATGCGGTTGGAGAAACGGATCGCTTCAGCCAGATCAGCAGCAATAATGATCGCACCATAAGCGTCAATCGACTTGCGCGCGATACTCTCACGCTGCAGCTGCTGCAGCTGTTTTTCCACCTGTTGCTGCACCGCCAGAGCCATCTGTTCGCAGCTGGTGACCAGCACCGCCGAGGCCAGCTCATCGTGTTCCGCCTGGGACAGCAGATCAGCAGCAATGTGGGCAGGGTTGCCGCGGCCGTCGTTGATAACCAGAATCTCGCTCGGCCCGGCGATCATATCGATACCGACCTGGCCGAAGACCTGTTTTTTTGCCGTCGCCACATAGATATTGCCCGGCCCGGTGATCTTGTCGACCCGCGGCACACTGGCGGTTCCATAAGCCAGGGCTGCCACCGCCTGAGCCCCACCGATCCTGAAAATCCGGTCAACCCCGGCGATGGCAGCCGCTGCCAGCACGTAGGGATTAGCCTCGCCACCCGGCATCGGCACGGTCATGATGATTTCGGAAACTCCCGCCACCTTGGCCGGGATGGCATTCATCAGCACCGAGGAGGGGTAGGCCGCTTTACCGCCAGGCACATAGATACCGACGCGCTCTAACGGAGTGACCATCTGACCGAGGAGCACGTCATCTTCTTCGGTTGACAGCCAGGTCTGCTGTTTCTGCTTCTGGTGGTAAGCGCCAATGCGCCGGGCCGCAAGTTCCAGCACGGCCAGGGAACGGGGGTCGATAGAGGCTTTAGCTGCGGCCATTTCTTCCGGTTTCACCTCGATAGTCGCAGCCGATAACTGCAAGCGGTCGAAGCGTGCGGTCAGTTCAAAAACCGCCTCGTCCCCCCGCTGACGCACAGCGGCAATAATCTCTTTGACCGTCTCTTCAATACCGGCCGGTATCTCATCCGCGCGCTCTTCAATGCGGCGAAAGCGCTCGTAAAAATCGCTATCGCTGAACCTCAATATGTTGATCATCCCATGCTCCGTCGCTATTGCGAAATCCTCACCTCATCACCGATCACCTTTTCCAGACCATCGATAATCGCCCTGATCCGCTGATGTTTGGTCTTTAAGCTGGCGCGATTAACAATCAGGCGACTGGTAATTTCAGCGATGGTTTCTACCTCTACCATGTTATTGGCTTTGAGAGTACCGCCGGTGGACACCAGATCGACGATACGCTCGGATAAACCGACCAGGGGGGCCAGCTCAATGGAACCATAGAGCTTGATCAGCTCAACCTGAATGCCACGGGCGGCGAAATAGCGCTCGGTGATATTCGGGTATTTGGTGGCGACACGGATATTGGACCAGTTCAGCGGATTGTCGGAATCTTCCAGCCCCTTGGGTTCAGCCACCACCAGGCGGCAGTAACCGAACTTGAGGTCGAGGGGCTCATAGAGCTTCTTCCCCTGCTCAAGCAGGGTATCCTTGCCCACCACCCCGAGATCGGCACAACCGTATTCCACATAGGTCGGCACGTCGGTGGCGCGCACCGCCATAAAGCGCAGCTTCAGTTCAGGATTCTCGAACACCAGCTTGCGGCTGTTCTCGTTCATCTCCGGACAGGTGATGCCGATCTTGCTGAACAGCTCCATCGAATCCTGCATAATCCGCCCCTTGGGCAGGGCAAAGGTAATCCAGTCATTCATCAGCATTACTCCCGTTCACGCCGGATGCGGGCACCCAGCGTCGCCAGTTTTTCCTCAATCCGTTCGTAACCACGATCAAGATGATAAATCCGCGACACTTCTGTCGTGTTCTCAGCCGCCAGCCCGGCCAGAATCAGCGAGGCACTGGCGCGCAGATCGGTCGCCATCACCGGAGCGCCGGTCAACTGTTTAACCCCGCGAATCATCGCACTGTTGCCATCAATCCGGATATCCGCACCCATGCGCTGCAATTCACAGACATGCATAAAACGATTTTCAAAAACCGTCTCCGCTATCCGGCTGCTGCCCTCGGCGAGGGTCATCAGGGCCATGAACTGGGCCTGCATATCGGTCGGAAAACCAGGAAAAACGCTGGTACGGATGTCGACGGGCGTCGGCTTCTTCGGCCCAATGACCCGTAAGGCATCGCCCTCTTCATTAATGCGCACGCCGGCCTCAATCAATTTGCTGATCAAGGCTTCAAGATCCTTACGCAGCGCCCCCTGAACCAGGACATCGCCGGCGGTCATAGCGGCGGCAATCATAAAGGTACCGGCTTCAATGCGGTCGGGGATCACCTGACAATGGAGGGGATCCAAACGATCAACACCCTGGATGTGGACGATGGCGGTACCGGCGCCTTCAATCTTGACCCCCATGCTCATCAGCGCGTGCGCCAACTGCACCACTTCCGGCTCGCGCGCGGCGTTTTCCAGCACCGTTTCCCCTTGCGCCAGGGCCGCTGCCATCAGCAGATTTTCCGTCCCCCCGACCGTCGGCATATCGAAAGAAATCCGCGCACCGCGCAAGCGTGGCGCAGTGGCCTCGACATAGCCGTGGTCGATACGGATCTTCGCCCCTAAAGCTTCGAGCCCTTTCAGATGCAGATTGATCGGCCGCGCACCAATGGCACAGCCGCCGGGCAGACTGACCCGGGCATGGCCGCAGCGCGCCAGCAGCGGCCCCAACACCAGCACCGAGGCACGCATGGTTTTAACCAGGTCATAGGAGGCTTCAATGCTCTGGATGCGCCGACTATCGATGCGGCAACGGTGATCGCCCAGGGTCACCCCGGCGCCCAGCTCACCCAACAGTTTGACGGCGGTGCTGATGTCACGCAGTTCCGGTACATTGCTGATCTCGCTCACCCCATCGCTCAACAGGGTTGCGAACAGCAGCGGCAGGGCAGAATTTTTCGCGCCACTGACCTGAACCTCACCGCGCAGGGGCACACCGCCATTGATTACAATTTTATCCACGAATCATCCGTTCCTTTGGCCGCCGACAACCCGTGGATGACCACCGTAGTCGTGACGTAAAAATAGCTCGGTCAAGCCCGCTGCTGCGAACAAGGCCGTGACGACATCACCTTGATCGGCGCCGATTTCCACCACCAGCCAAGCGCCGGGGTTGAGGCAGGCTTGGGCCTGAGCGGTCAGACGACGATAACAATCAAGCCCGTCAGCTCCGCCCAGCAGCGCCAGTGCCGGTTCATAATCGCGGACTTCCGGCATCAACTCATCCCACTGTGCTGTCGGGATGTAGGGGGGATTAGACACAATCAGGTCAAACCGCCGTTCCGGCAAGGTGGCCAGATCGCCGACAAGCAGTTGGCCACGTTTTTCCAACGCATGTGCAGTAAGATTGTGCCGGGCAATGTCCAAAGCTGCCGGCGAGATATCCATGCCGACCCCCTGCCAGCCGGGCAATTCCTTGAGCAGACTGATAAGGATAGCGCCACTGCCGGTCCCGACATCAAGCATGGCACCCTTGGCAGCGCAACGCTTGAGGGCTTCCTCCACCAACACTTCGGTATCGGCGCGCGGTACCAGCACCGCCGGCGTCACCTTAAGCGACAACGACCAGAATTCGGTGCTGCCAAGCAGATATTGCAAAGGTTCGCGCTGACCACGACGCTTAACCAGCGGCCGAATCGCCCCCAGTTCGCTGGTTGTCAGCGGCCGGTCATAATTCAGATAGAGGCCAACCCGGTCAAGACCAAGCTGGTGGGCAAGGAGCAACTCAGCGTCAAGGCGCGGATTGTCGATCCCCTTGTCGCTAAAGTAACCGCTCATCCAACGCAGCAGTTTCAGCAATGTCCAGCTTTCACTCAACCGTTACGACTCCTGGTGGCTCATCAACCGGGTCTGATGGTCGGCAATGAGGGCCTCAATAATTTCATCCACATCCCCCTGCATGATCGCCTCAAGCTTGTACAGGGTCAGACCGATGCGGTGATCAGTACAGCGCCCCTGGGGGAAGTTATAGGTACGAATCCGCTCAGAGCGATCACCACTGCCAACCTGGCTCTTACGATCAGCGGCAACTTCGGCCTGCTGCTCGCGCTGCATCTGCTCATAGATGCGCGATTGCAGCAGTTTAAGCGCCTGCGCCTTGTTTTTATGCTGAGACTTTCCCTCCTGGCAGGCAACAACGACGCCGGTAGGGATATGGGTCAAGCGCACCGCCGATTCGGTTTTATTGACATGCTGGCCACCGGCACCGGACGAGCGGTACAGGTCGATGCGTAAATCGGCCGGGTTGATCTCGATATCGACATCCTCAACCTCGGGCAGAACCGCCACAGTACAGGCTGACGTGTGGATTCTCCCTTGTGTTTCCGTATCCGGCACGCGCTGCACCCGATGGGTGCCGCTTTCAAACTTCAAACGCGAGTAGACCCGCTCACCGCTGATCTGGGCGATCACCTCTTTAAAACCGCCGCCGTCGGTTTCCGACAGGCTCATCAGCTCCACCTTCCAGCGATTGCGCTCGGCATAGCGACTGTACATGCGGAACAGGTCGGCAGCAAACAGGGCGGCTTCGTCACCACCGGTACCGGCACGAATCTCAAGAATGATGTTTTTTTCGTCGTTGGGGTCTTTGGGCAGTAACAGCAGCCGCAGCTCTTCCTCGATCTGCTCCTGCTGCGCTTCCAGTTGTTCCAGTTCAGCCGCAGCCAGCTCCTTCATCTCCGGATCGCTGTCGCCAAGCAGTTCCTGATTGTCAGCAATGTCGCAACAAACCTGCTTATAGCGCTGGTAGACCGCGACCACTTCGCTGAGATCAGCGTGCTCTTTGCTCAGCTGCCGATAGCGCTTCTGATCGGCAATCACCTTCGGCTCAGAGAGCAGCCCTTCGACCTCACGAAAACGATCTGCTACATCTTCCAGATTGGCAAACATAGGATTCTTTCACACCGCTGAGGAAGGTGAAGGCACTGCCGGCACAATCATCCGGCGGCACCATAAAAAAAAGCGGCCCCTTGACCCGGGCCGCTTTTTCAAGATCTTACCCGATTACTTCTGGGCGTACTTCTTGCGGAAGCGTTCGATCCGACCGGCGGTATCAATCAGCTTCTGCTTACCGGTATAAAACGGATGGCAGGCCGAACAGATTTCCGTGTGGATTTCCTTACACAGGGTTGAGCGGGTTTCAAAGGTGTTGCCACAGTCACAGCGTACCGGGCTCACATCGTACTTGGGGTGGATTCCTTCTTTCATCGTTTTTCTCCTTGTCGACCTGGCTTGGGTACAGGCCGGTAAAATTGCCATAAACAATTGGTCTTGATAGCACTTATTAGCAGGTGCGGGCAAGCATTTTTCTGTCAAGAACCGCCCTTACTGATTCATCGAGTCGAGAAACTCCTGATTGGTTTTGGTTTCCGCCATCTTTTCCAGCAGAAACTCCATCGTGTCGACGGTATTCATCGATGTCAGCACCTTACGCAACAGCCAGATACGCTGCAAATGGCTTTCATCAACCAGCAACTCTTCGCGGCGGGTACCGGAGCGATTGATATCCATGGCCGGGAAGGTGCGTTTGTCAGCCAGACGGCGGTCAAGGTGCAGTTCCATGTTACCGGTGCCCTTGAACTCTTCGAAAATAACCTCGTCCATCTTGCTGCCGGTATCGATCAGAGCGGTAGCAATAATGGTCAGGCTTCCCCCCTCTTCAATATTACGCGCGGCACCAAAAAAGCGCTTCGGTTTATGCAGAGCGTTTGCGTCCACCCCACCGGAGAGAATCTTGCCGCTGGAAGGGACGATGGTATTATAGGCGCGCGCCAGGCGGGTAATGGAATCGAGCAGAATCACCACGTCGCGTTTATGCTCGACCAGGCGCTTGGCCTTTTCTATGACCATCTCGGCAACCTGGACGTGACGGGTCGCCGGCTCGTCAAAGGTCGAGGAAATTACCTCACCATTGACGTTGCGCTGCATATCCGTTACCTCTTCCGGGCGCTCATCAATCAGCAGCACAATCAGAAAAACCTCAGGGTGATTGGTGGCGATGGAGTTGGCGATATTCTGCAGCAACACCGTCTTACCGGTGCGTGGCGGAGCGACAATCAGACCGCGTTGCCCTTTACCGATGGGTGCGAGCAGATCCATCACCCGGGTTGCTTTGTTGTCAGGGGAGGTTTCAAGGATCAGGCGTTCTTCGGGATAAAGAGGGGTAAGATTATCGAAAAAGGTTTTTTCGCGCATCTTGACCGGATTCTCAAAGTTCACCTCAGAGACCTTGAGCAGGGCGAAGTAACGCTCCCCTTCCTTGGGCGGACGAATCTGCCCCGACACCGTATCGCCGGTACGCAGGGCGAAACGGCGAATCTGCGACGGCGAAATATAAATATCATCAGGCCCGGGCAGATAGTTGGCATCCGGTGCCCGTAAAAAACCGAAACCATCAGGCAGGATTTCCAGCACCCCTTCGCCAAAAATGGCGTTCTTCTGGGCTGCGGTAGCCTTGAGAATATTGAAGATCAGATCCTGACGGCGCATACCGCCAATTTCTTCCAGGCCAAGTTCCTTGCCCAAAGCAATCAGATCCGTCATTTTCTTTTGTTTCAGTTCTTTCAGATTCATAAAAGGCTCTCCGGTATTGACCGACAGGACAGGTGCCGACGACATATCTGTGATACCTGCAACAACAGGCCGCAACAGATCGGTTTAAAACTGTAGGGGTGGGTTTTATTAATTTGTCAGTGTGTAAGTCAGGGCTCTTTTTGGTCCAGGTTTGTATGCTGTCGATGGTTGGTCTATTTATCATTAGAAGAAGTACAACAGGATTTATGTAAGCGATTTTATATAAGCAACAACTGCAATCGACGCAGGGAAGTTAAAGCGGGCAGGTAGCTTAAATTTTCGCGCTTTTTGTGCTTTTACCCGCTTTATCATCACTTGTCAACCAGTAAAGATGCTATGTTGCGCCGCAAAAGGTTAGCGGAGCGAGTCAAGCAGCCCCGGACTGATCGCCGAAACGAGTTTTGAAAAAAGTTCACGGTACATACGTGAGGGTTCAGCAGCCTCGCCTGCGCCGTCGGCAATAATACGCTCAGCACCGGCAACACTGATGTTTTTCACATGAACCTGGTTGGTACGATTGTAGTGCGCCTCATCAAAATCCGGATATTGCAGATTGACCGCCGGATAACTGTCCGCACCGGTTAACTCCCAGAGAATCTTACCGTCACGGTCAACCACACTGGCTGTCGCCTGAATACTGCTGTAGGTTGTGCGCAAACTTTCCAATTTGGTGCGCGAACGCCGGTTTTCCTCAATCTGCTCACCGGAAAAGACCACGATCAGCAGCGCATCAACAACATTCTGCCGCGTCAGGGCCGACACTGTTGCGGGGTCAAACTGATAGCCCAACGGGCGACCAATGTCATCGTAAGTGCCGCCACCAGCCAGCAGCGACAGGCCCGTCATAGCGGGATTAATGTCGAGGGGGCGCACATCAAAATAGCCTTTTTTCGCCCGCAATTGTTCCGTCAGCAGATAGTGCTTGTTCTGCGCCGAGGACTCAAGCAGATGGTAAACCTCAGCGCTGTCGGGATAATTCATCGGTCTGCTGTCGACCAGAATCGGCACCACCCCCAGCACCTGTACGCGCGACTGATATTCACGCTTGGGAATATTGTAGGACCCGCTGCTGCAGGCACCAAGGAACGACAGGGCACCTATTACAAAAAACATTCTTTTCATTTCATTCTCCGTTAATGAAAAATCGAAATTATTGAGCTATGGCCTTGCACAGGGTTTTTGGGTCCTGTGGCAAGGGTGTCCTGTCGCCATGGACGGCGACAGCAAGCGGTCATGGATGACGAAAAGCGTCCCTTGACATAGGATCCAAAGATCCGGTGCTGAACAGTTACAAAAATTCAACTGGACTGTTGAGCTGAAACCTTGCCGCAGGATCGTGGACCTTCCCTCACAGCAAAGAATAACCTCATTCTGCCGAAAAACAAAGCCACTCAGAAATGCAGTGGCCGATTTTCCCGCCCGATACAGTTAATGGAAAAGTTCTCAAGCCCCCAGCCCAAAACCTCCTGTGGCGTTGCATCGACCAGTTCCGGCGGCGGGGTCTGACCAAGAAAATCGAGAGCCCGCCACAACTGAACGGCACCATTGACCTGGTTGATCAGGGTATAAT
>NZ_JCBCBS010000165.1:0-6284 GCF_059864205.1 Pelovirga sp. | reverse complement strand
CAGGGTGATGGCTTTACGACCTTCAACAAAGTTGCCGCCGGGGCCGGGGGTTGTGCCGTTGACATCGTGCGCCCAGGCGACCCGTGGCGACAGGGTGACGGCACCGATGGCGTTGTTGAAATCGAGCTTGGCCACCATGCGGTAGCCCCAGGAGGTGGCGTCGGCAAAGGCGGAAGCGGGTTCGGTTTTGCCATAATGTGCTCCTGCAAGAATCTCATTGCCGCTGATCGGCGTGCCGGGGCCATCAAAGCGCAGTTTGCTCTTGCTTGGCATTCCGTGAACTCGTGTCAAGCCAACCTCGCCCACAAGGGTGAACTGACTGGCGCCTAAAGTTGGGCCAAACAGCTTGGTTGCAGTGGTTTGTATTTGGGTGACATCTTTGAGTTGGTACCCTTGAATGTAGTGTTCGTAAGGATTTGCCAAGGTCCCAGTATTGAAAATTTGATTAAAGGTTGCGAGGCCAGAATTAATTGGCCCGAGGGCTGCGAATATTAATTCAATATCATCCATTTGCAAAGGGACGTCTTTTTTGTGAGAAATTTCTCCCTGAAGAGCTATTCCCGTATTCTGAAGCAGTGTATTGAAACTGATACCAAATAGTTTTATGTCTTCTGGGTATTCCACGATGTACTGGGCTGTTTGAGCATATTCATTGACAGCATAGGCTTGAGTCAAGGCGGCATCGCCCGTCGTCGCAGCATTCACCGCACCGGTCGCGACAGCTTGAGCGGTTGCCGGATCAAGACCAGCGGTAATGCCGGTAGTTGTGCCTGCCGTGATTCCGGCAGTAATTGCTGCTTGCGGATTGTTAGGTTCATTGGCAAAGGTTACAGCGAAAGTTTGTGCAGCGGTTCCTGCCACCAATGTTCTCAATGCACCCACTCCGGTGCCTGTTCGTGCACTAAGGACTGGAAGACGACTATGATAATTAATGAAATAAAAGCCGAATTCCGTATCATTGAGGCCGGGGGCAAAGACGCGCATAGCAATACCGTACTGACCGTCGTCATCTGCATAAACAGTCTTGCCGCGTGGAACCATATTGAAACGATCATCTGAATCGGGGCCAAGGGCTCCCGTCCAGCTTTCACCCTGGTCAGACCAGCGACCAAAACCGAGCATGACTCGATCACCACTTTCCCCGGCAAAATCATTAGTACTCCAGTAGCTGCCGGTCGGGTCAATCTTGGTTTCTTCCCACTGGTACTGATAGAAGGCTTCAAAACTGATATTTTGCGTCGGGCTGATGGAGCCGGAAATCATGCCGACGGGAACCAGTCCTTCACGCAGTTCGGCCCCGGCGACGCGCAATTTGCTGACGTCGAAGGGGTTGATGATATTGATACCGTTCTGGATGAAGGTGCTTTCCCCCCAGCTGAGCACCTGCTGACCGACGCGCACCTGTGCCGGCGCGCTGGCAATGGCGAAATCCCAGTTGAGGTAGGCGTCCAGCAGGGTGGCGTCCTTGCCGACCATGTCCTTGGCGTCACTGCTCAGTTCCGTGCGTTGGCGGCTGCCGTCGTTGTTTTCAAAGTCGTAAAAGGCCGTGCCGCGCACAAACAGGCCGAAATTACGCCATTTCAGGGCGAGCTCACTGGTGATTTTGGCGGTATGGTTGATCAGGTCGCCCTTGTCGTAGTTGAGGTTGCCGTCATCGTAGTTGACTGAATAGGCATCGCCTTTGCCGGAGTTATACTGCCGATTAGCAACACCGATAAGGTCGGAATCCCGGTCCTTCATGCGCCAGGCGGCGCCGTAGGAGAGGGTGGTGTCGAGGTTGCCGCTGACTTCATCGCCGAGGCTGAACTGGAAGGCGGCGGCGGGGGTGGCCATGCTGAATGGCAGGGCGAGCAGGGCACAGGCCAGCAGGGTATTGATGCGGTGAACCAGAGGGGGCTTGGACGCAGGTCGGCTGTTCATTCGGTTCCTCCTTGAAGCGATAGTGTACGGCAGGGGCGCATGAAAAACCCTTTAAAAGCCATCATCTCTGACCCCATCCGGCAGATGTTGTCAGGACGAGCGCTTTTGTCGAGTTTCTATTAAATTAAGCAGAATTTTAACCTTGACGATCTAGAGGTGCAAGGATAAAAAAACGTTACATTCAGAGGTCAGATTTCTTTTTGCCGGTGATGGGCAGTCTCACGTCGAACAAAAGAAGAAAATCTGCACCATGTTAGTATGGCAGCTTGCTCAGGTTTTACTTTCATTTTACGTTAAGGTCAATATAAAAATAACGCTGTTCTGTTTTTCTTCCGGAAGGTTGTCGCGACCTGTGAGTTTGTTGAGAAGGAAATTTCCCTTGGCGCTAGGTAGACTAGCCTCTATAATGTCGTGTTGAAAGATACAAGCAGCTTGATCTATCGCAATCGCAATCGCAATCGCAATCGCAATCGCAATCGCTATCGCTATCGCTATCGCTATCGCTATCGAAATCGATCCCGATCCCGATCCCGATCCCGATCCCGATTTGGACAAAAATTTGGACAAAGAATGTTCCCGGTGATAGGTTGCGCCTGGCGTTACCGGAGCCGGTTAGATAACCGGAAAAATCTTTTTACCCTGTCTTTATCGAAGGAGTTTGTTCTACATGCGCTATCAGAAATCACAGGAACTTTTTGCCAGGGCGCAACAGCTCATCCCTGGTGGTGTCAATAGCCCGGTGCGGGCGTTCAAGTCGGTGGGAACCCAGCCGATTTTTATTGAACGGGCGGCGGGCAGCAAAATTACTGATGTTGATGGTAATGACTATATCGACTACGTCGGTTCCTGGGGGCCGATGATCCTTGGACATTGTCATCCCAAGGTGGTTGAAGCGATTCAGCAGGCGGCAACCAAAGGAGCGTCCTTCGGCGCGCCGACGGCGCTTGAGACGGAACTTGCCGAGCTGGTCAATCAGGCTTACCCCAACATCGAAAAAGTCCGGATGGTGTCTTCCGGTACCGAAGCGACCATGAGCGCTATCCGTCTGGCGCGGGGTTTTACCGGGCGCGACAAGATTCTCAAGTTCGACGGCTGTTATCATGGCCACGCCGATTCCCTGCTGGTCAAGGCCGGTAGCGGCGCGGCAACCTTCGGCGTGCCGACGTCCCCCGGCGTGCCGGCGGATTTTGCCAAATATACCCTGACCGCCAGCTACAACGATCTGGCCGAAGTGGAGCAGATGGTGGCGGCCAACAAGGGGGAGATCGCCTGCATTATCCTCGAGCCGATTGCCGGCAATATGGGCTGTGTTCCGCCGCGTCCAGGCTTTTTGGAAGGGCTGCGCAAACTCTGTGATGCCGAAGGTGTTCTGCTGATTATGGACGAAGTCATGACCGGTTTCCGGGTGGCTTATGGCGGCGCGCAGGAGCGTTATGGCGTGCGCGGTGATCTGGTCTGTCTCGGCAAGATCATCGGCGGCGGTCTGCCCGTCGGCGCCTTCGGTGGGCGGCGCGAGATTATGGATTGTCTCTCGCCGGTGGGTGGCGTTTACCAGGCCGGTACCCTGTCGGGTAATCCGCTGGCCATGAGTGCCGGTATTGCCACCCTCAAGCTGCTGCAGGCAGAAGGTTTTTATCAGCAGATTGAAGAGAAGAGCGCTTATCTCGAAAAGGGGCTATTGCAGGTGTGTGCCGCTCAGCCGCTAGCAACCCGTTGGCAGCGGGTCGGCGGCATGTTCTGCACCTACTTTACCGACAGGGAGGTTTTCTCCTTTGCCGATGCGGCGACCAGCGATACCCAAATGTTCGGGCGCTTTTTCCGTGCCATGCTCGATGAAGGGATCAATCTGGCCCCCTCGCAATTTGAAGCGGGCTTCATGAGCGTCGCCCATAGTCGTGAAGATCTGGATATAACCATTACCGCCGCGGAAAAATCTTTCGCGTCCCTGAAGGGTTGAAGTTGCCCGTTGTGGCGCAGAAAAGCGGTTGACTTGGCGGGGTTGCTGTGCTAGTTAAAGGTCGCTTTTGCGCCCACTTCTGGGTCGGAGCAGATTGTCTATGAGTGAATTGGAGCGCGAGCAGAAACGCCGGTTGTACCGCAGCCTCGGGTTTTTATCTTCCCTGGGGATTTCGATGGTGGCGGCGACCCTGCTGGGTCTGGCCATCGGCTACTATCTCGATCAATGGCTCGATACACGCCCGATTTTCACTATAATTATGCTGATTTTCGGTATTGCTGCCGGTTTCCGTAACGTCTATGTCCTGACGTCGTGGGAGCTGCGGCGACAACAGAAAGATCAGGACGAGAACTCCCAATGACCGATCAGGATGCCGGTCTGGAGACAGCTCTGGCGCGGCGTAACTGGGGGATTCTGGCACTGATGGTCGCAGTCAGTCTGTTTTGGCGCTCCGCTCCGGTAACCCTCGGCGTACTTGGCGGCGGGCTGGTTATCGCCCTCAATTACCACTGGATGGGGCGCTCACTGACCAGGTTGCTGGCTGACCCGCAACGCGCGCCGCAGCGAAAAATCTTCACCGGGATCAACTATCTGTTGCGCCTGGTGGTGATGGGTCTGGTCATTTACCTGCTGCTGGTCCAGATCAAGGTTCATCCTATTGGCCTGGCTGCCGGTTTATCGTTGTACGTTGTTAACCTGATATACAGCACGATCAGGCGCATTTATTAGTAAGTAATTAGTGGCAAATCAGCAGCAAAACGAAAGAGAGAGCTTATGGTTCATCCTTTTATGTTTCTCGATTGGATCGCCGGCCTGATTAACCTGCATGTCGGTGAGCATGTTCTGTACACCTGGCTGGCGATGGCCATTCTGTTGTCCGGAGCCTGGTTGGCTGGCCGTAATATCAGTATGGTGCCGGGGAAAATGCAAAACTTCATGGAAGCGGTCATGGGCGGCTTTGACAGCCTGATCGAAAATGTCATGGGTAAGGACGGCAAACCGTACTTCCCGTTGATTGCTACCATTGGCATGTTTGTTCTGGTGAGCAACCTGCTCGGTCTGGTGCCCTCCTGCTTTCCGCCAACCGCCAGCCTTAACACCAATGCCGCGCTGGCCCTGACGGTCTTTTTCATGACCCATTATATCGGCATTAAAAAGCACGGCTATCATTACATTCAGCACTTCATGGGGCCGATCATCTGGCTGGCACCACTGATGATTATTATCGAGATCCTCAGTCATCTGGTTCGTCCCATTTCCCTGTCGCTACGTCTGTTCGGTAACATGTATGGCAAGGAAATCGTGTTGATGATCTTTTTTGCCCTGGTGCCACTGTTCATGCCGATTCCGATCATGTTTCTCGGAGTGTTGATCAGTATGATCCAGGCTTTTGTTTTTGTTCTTCTGTCGATGATTTATATTGCCGGCTCCCTTGAGGAAGCCCACTAATATCCATATACAGTTATTCATGCGTTCACAGGGGTGATCGCATAAGTCCTATACTTTAGGAACAATCACCATTCACAACAGCACAACAAAGGAGTAGTACCATGGATTTTTTCACCTGGAGCATTATCGCAGCAGCATTCGGTATGGGCATTGGTTCTGTCGGTACCGGTATCGGTATGGGTATCGCGATCAGCAAGGCTTGTGAAGGTGTTGCCCGCAATCCTGGCGCATCCGGTAAGATCCTGACCAACATGATGGTCGGTCTGGCCCTGATCGAGTCCCTGGCGATCTACGTGTTTGTTATCTGTATCATCATTCTCTACGCTAACCCCTTCACCGGTACCGTGGTCGAGTTGCTTCAGGCTGCAATGTAATCTGCCGGGTAAAATCTACCGGGTAAGACAGCTTTAGCATGATATGAAAAGGGACGGTCAATGCGACCGTCCCTTTTTTAATTAACTAAATCGGATTGCATATTGTATACAGATCTTCCTTCTCCATCGATTGAAATATCCTTGTGTTATCAGATTGTTAGTTGTTTTCAGCGGTTCTTGGTGTGGGTTTTTCTTGCATGCCGTAAAGTTTAGGGGTAGTCTGCGCCCTGTATGATAAAAATGTACATTGGTCTGCCACCCAATGTTCGTTCCCCTGTCCGGATTCACGGGTCTTGTATCGGTAGATCGTCAGTTGATCGCTTGTTGATTCCGTACCGGGGTTTATCTGTATCGTTTCATGCTGTTGATTTGATGTAGGTTCGGTTGTTTGATGCATTTTTTCTAAGGAGAGTACCGATGCGTAGACTACTGTTTCTTGTCGGGTTGTTATTGACCCTGGTCTGGGGTTCGCAAGCCTTTGCCAACGGCTTGGCACCATCGCCTGAGAACTGTTTGATGTGCCACAGTGATGTTGTCACCGCTGAAGGTTTCGCAAATTCGGTTCACGGTCCCAATGGTTGTGT
>NZ_JCBCBS010000086.1:0-2705 GCF_059864205.1 Pelovirga sp. | reverse complement strand
CACAGCTACAAAGACAAGGTGGCCCAGGGAATCAAACCGAACCACGGCTTATTCGCCTATCCGGTGCTGATGACCGCCGATATCCTGCTGTTCCAAAGCGATCTCGTACCGGTCGGCAAAGACCAGAAACAGCACCTGGAGGTCGCCCGCGATATCGCCATCAAATTCAACAATGAATATGGTGAGATTTTCACCGTGCCGGAAGCCGAGATCGACGAAGATGTAGCAACGGTTCCCGGCCTCGATGGGCGCAAGATGAGCAAGAGCTACGGCAACACCATCGATCTGTTCCTCGAGGAGAAGGCGCTGCGCAAACAGATCATGCGCATCGTTACCGATCCGACCCCGGTGGAAGAAGCGAAAAACCCTGACACCTGCAACATCTTTCAGATCTACCGGTTGTTCCTCGACGGTGACGGGGTAGAAGCCCTGCGTCAGCGTTATCTGACTCCGGGCTTACGCTACGGTGATGTCAAGCAGGAGCTGTTTGAAACGGTACGCGACTTTTTTGCCCCGTACGCAGCAAAACGCCAGGAGCTGCTCGCCGATCCCGATACCTTACGCCGGCAGCTCAAACAGGGGGCGGAAAAAGCCCGGATGGTAGCAGCCAAAACCCTGCATAAAGTGAGAAAAAAGACGGGATTGGTGTACTAAAGACATCAATCAGCCACCAAGACTCAAAGACCACCAAGAAAAGCTTTATTTTTTGATATTCTTGGAGATCTTGGTGCCTTGGTGGCGAAAATGCTTTTTTGGCCTTTAAACCAATGCCATCAAAAACAAAGAATCTTACTCCGTTACCGGATCCGACTCTTCGCGGGTGAAGGTGACAAAAGCCATCCCCGGCCGACGGCTGGCTTCGCGCATGGCAAAATGAATCCCTTCTAACTGCCATCCTTGTGCGGTCCAGTCGTTCAGTATCTGTTCCAGGCTGTGGTCATCCACCTGGCTGGTTTCGACAACTTTGTAACGCAGCATCGCTTTATCCTTGTGATCGTTATGTGCACATGATCGGTTGAAAGCTAACGGCCAATGACCAACGCAGGGCAACGACAGTTTTTTTTCTCTGTCCACATCAGCCAGCAGGAATTTCTCAAATATTATCAGGGCGCCGCAGAATTCGCCCTGGTGACGTCAGAATGCGGGCGCAGGCTACGTTTTCCCGCCCTGCGCCTGCGCCCTTTTCTCTCTCATCACGGAATCAACGGTCGCTTTGTCCTCACCGTTGACAAAGACAATCGCTTTCTCAGCCTTCAGCAGGTCCATCCCCGACGCTGAGACCGGCATTGGTCGGCGTCCTTTGTTGCAGCCACTCTACCCGCTCAATCATCGCCGGGTGGGAATAATACACCGCGGCATAGAGGGGATGCGGAAACAGGGAGCTTAAATTTTCCCTGGCCAGGGTCACCAACCCGGTTGCCAACGGCATGCCGCTGCCGACCAGGTCGATGGCGAACTGATCGGCCTGGCGCTCCTGACGGCGTGACCACCAGCTGCTCACCGGTGTCCAGAAAAAACCCAGCAGCGCCGCCAGCCAGCCAAGTAGTACCACCTCGCCAACAAACGAGATCCCGGCAAAACCAAACCAGCCCGACAGAAACTGTGCATTGAGCAGATAAAAAGCTGCAAAGCAGCTCACCAGCGCCACAATCTGCCCCTTGATCAACCGCTGCCGCAGATGACCGCAGCGCCAGTGTCCCAGTTCGTGAGCGAGGACCGCGAGCAATTCCTCATCATTGAGCTGTTCCAACAGAGTATCAAAGAGCACAACCCGCTTGACCTTACCGATTCCGGTGAAATAGGCATTACTGTGCCCGCTTCTTCTCGATGCGTCCACCTGGAGAATTTTTCCTGCTTTGACGCCGGCGCGCTCCAGCAGCGATCGTACCCGCTCCTCCAATTCCGGTTTATCCAGGGGCTTGAAGGTAAAAAACAAGGGTTCAATCAGATAGGGGGACAGCAGCAACAAAAACACCGACAAACCGGCCCAGAATCCCCACACCCACAACCACCAGCTGTGCGGCGCCGCCTGCACCAGCCACAGGGCACCACCGGCCAACACTACAAACAACAGGGTGCCAATCAGCAGGGATTTGAGCAGGTCGGTCAGCCACAGCTTCATCCCCATGCGGTTAAAACCGAAACGCTCCTCCAGCACAAAGTTGCGGTAAAGAGAAAAAGGGACACCGACGAGGGACTGGACCAGAGCCAGCACAGCAAAAAAGAGCAGCCCGTGGATGATGAAATGATCGCTCAAGCCGGCGATAAACCGATCGTACCAGGGCAGCAAACCAGCAAAGATAAAAACCAGGGTCAGGATTACCCCCAGCAAGGTTTCAACCAGACCGACCCGATCCTGCGCGCGGGCATATTCCTCACTGCGCTTGAGGCGCGCCTGATCGATACGCTCGGCAAAGAGTGGTGGCAGTTGTCCGGTTGCCAGACGTCGATGGCGCACATTGAGCCAATCGAGCAGCAGTTGCGCAGCGACCATCAGCAGATAACCGATCAATAACAACAGCTTGATCATTGGGAACGCTCCCGGCGGATCAGATCCCCCTCTTCTGCCCACTGCGGCAAGTCCAGCAGCAACTCGGAATTGGGCTGACCGGCGGCCAGGGGTTGACCGTGACGATCAGTGATCCGCTCAGCGACAAAGGCTTGCTGCCGCATCTGCGGGCCGATCAGTTCCAGCGTATCGCCGG
>NZ_JCBCBS010000026.1:0-2487 GCF_059864205.1 Pelovirga sp. | reverse complement strand
TACAAACCCAGTCACCAAAGATCGAAGCGTACATCAGCGCCATCATGCAACTGTCAGGCTCAATCGATGCGCAGGCCTGCGCGTTGACCTTTGGTTGCGCGAACTCAGGATCTATGGCCCTGCCAACCATCGACCTTGATCAACGTATACTGTCCATCGATCCGAACAGCCTGAAGGTGCTGGATGGCATCATGCCCGACGGCAAGGCCTTCGCTGAAATTCCTATCCTCAATCAGAGCCTGACACTTGAGGGGGGCATCACGACCACGGTTCCACCTGTGCCCGGTTTCATGTTGACCGGCCCTGGCTTTACCATTGGTACCTTGCCCTCCCCAGCGGTCACTGTCGAGCTGGCGGAGATGACCGTATACGTCCCGGATATTGCCACCACCGGCACGGGCTCCGGAGAAAATGTCACCTCCAACGGCCGGGATGATCTGTTGTCGTTGCAGCTCGACCTCGACGGTGCCGCAACGATGTTTGCCGGTTTGCCGCCCACCGGCATGAATTTTCATCTCATCAATGCCGGATCATTACAGTTATCTGCTTCCCTCGATCTGATTGATGTTAAGGCCGGCCCGGTACTGGGTGTCACGCAAGACTTCGAGTTCACACCGACACTCATGGCCGACATCGCATTCAGCAATCCTGTCGAAATTTACGGCCAGTCCGGCTTCCACAACAACTGGAGCGGGCTCTGGAGCGAGCTGCCGCAATTCGCCATTAATGAAACCACCACGTTTACGCCCTCATTCTGGCTGGACGCCACCCTGACAAATGACATAGGGCTGGACCTGGGCCTGGTTGGTACATTGGATCTGCTGAAACTGGGTGCTACTGCCTCTTTGGGGGGATTAGATCTGCTGAACTTCAACCCGTTAAGTCTCAATCATATACTTGGCATAGGCAATACGCTGTTTGAAACATCAAAGGTGGGCTTCTCCGTCTATGACACAACGTTCAATTTATTCGGCTTCGACAGCATTCTCGGAACACCCTTTACCCTGTACGTTGCGGTACCGGAACCGGGGACCTTTGGCCTGATGCTTGTGGGGCTGGTGGCCTTGCAGTTAAGACGCCGGCAGCGTGCCGGCATCCGCAAAAAAGGTGAACATTGTGCATAACAATCGACCCAGCAAGCTCATGGCCTTTATTTTTACATTGGTGCTGCTTCTTTCCGCGGCAAAAGCCTACACGGCAGACGGAGAAGGCCAATTTGCTGTCCGGGGAGCCGGACTGATCAGCTGCGCGCTTTATACCCAGGAGCGGGTCGCGCGCAGCGAAGTCTACCTGGTGGCGGCGGCATGGGTCGATGGATACATCACAGGGATCAATCAGCATGCTTCACAGACCTATGATCTCATGTCGTTTGAAAACACTGAACTACTGATGGCAATACTGGATAATCATTGCAAGACTAATCCCTCAGATCCCGTATTCGGTGTGCTGGTGAACTTGTTTAAGAAACTGTGGCCGGACCGCCTCATTGACAAATCGGACAAGACGACCATTGCGATTGGAGAAAGGGAAGCACGACATTACGTCGAGTCAATCGGACGCGTCCAGAACAGATTGCAGGCAGCAGGATTTTATAAGGGCCCGCGCAATAACGAGTACAGCCCGCAAACCATGGAGGCGATGAAGAAATTTCAGACATCTATCGGCTTCGAACCGACCGGGTTTCCTGACCAACTGACACTGTGGCGGCTGATGCGAAGCGAAGCCGAACTGGATAAATAAAACAACCAGATCGCGCCAACGGCATGGATTTCGACATCTTCCGGAAGAAAGGATGACCGCGGCAAGGCATATGGTAGCGCATGTTGGATCAAGCTTTGGGTAATTCCGCTGTAAGCGTTTCGGCAGTTCGATTCTGTCTCCAGGCACCAGAAAAATCATAGGGTTACGGCTTAAAGCTGTAGCCCTTTTTTTGCTGGGAAATCCACCGCCGCGCGCCCCTTGAAGGAAGTGTACCTGCTTATTTTCTTGCCCGCTCATACTGCACCGGCCAGAGGTGCTCCGCCTTCAGGATCCGCGCAGCGTCCAGAGGCCAGTGGGGATTGCGCAGTAACTCGCGGCCCAGCAGCACCAGGTCGGCAACGCCCGTCGCAATGATCTGCTCTGCCTGCTCGGCAGCGGTAATCAGCCCGACTGCGCCGGTGGCGATATCCACCTCTCGGCGGACAGTCGCGGCAAAGGGGGTCTGGAATCCCGGTGCTGCAGGAATCACCGCATCGGGGGTCAATCCGCCGGAAGAGCAGTCGATCAGATCGATTTCCAGGCGCCTGAGCTGTCGACACAATTCCAGCGATTGGGCCAGATCCCATCCACCTTCGATCCAGTCGGTCGCGGAGATGCGGACAAACACCGGCAGATCTTCCGGCCAGGTCGCTCTCACCCGCTGCGCTACCTCCAAAGGGAAGCGCAGGCGATTATTGAGACTTCCACCAAAATTGTCGGTGCGCCGGTTGGTCAGTGGAGAAAGAA
>NZ_JCBCBS010000025.1:0-25978 GCF_059864205.1 Pelovirga sp. | reverse complement strand
CACTGTGGCGCATATCGGAAAAATACTCCTCGTTATCACGCCAGGCATTTCCTGTGTCGTAAAAAAGGACGCCCTGCAAGCCAAGTGAGCGGTAGATAGGGAAAAGGTACTCTATATTAAAGTAGCCCATCTTTTCACCGCCGACATACACCCTATTGCCCAGGGTATTCGACTCAATGGGGCCGACTTCCCGGGTTTTGAAACCGCGCAAGGTCCTGATGCCCCCGAGGAAAAACCGTTCACTTAATGAAACCTCATCCCCACGGGTCGGAGTGATGTAACCCACTTCTCCATGGATGGAAAAAACTGTGCCCCAGAACAGCGGAAAAAAGTGGCGGTGAGAAGCAATCGGTCGCAAAAAATGTTCCGTACCACCCAGGCCGGCATATTCGAGGCTGATGCGGGTAACACCCCCACGGCTCGGATCATCATAAAAATCAGTACTGTTACGCACCCATTGGGTGGTGATGGAAGACAGGGTTGAACGACCTTCCTGGGCAGCGAGAAACTGATTTTCCAGAGCAATCTCACTTAAGTTAGTGATTTCCTTTTGTTCGTAACGATAGGTCACAAACACGCGCGAGTTGTCGCTGACCGGGTGACCGGCGCGAATTGCACCACCAGTACGCTCATCATCGTAGTCACGAAATTCGCGTTGTGAACGGTAAACCTCACCGCCCAGGGTCCAGTCGGTATCCAGAAAATAAGGATCGGTTATCGCCAGTGAGTAGGTATTACTTTTGGAACCGATGGAGCCACTTAAATTGAGATTTAAACCGCGTCCAAGAAAGTTCTCCTGAGAGATAGACCCTTGTGCCATCAATTTATCAACCGACGAATAGCCAAGACCAATGGAAAAGGTTCCGGTCAGCCGTTCTTCAACCGCCACCTCTACGACACTCAGATCTTCAGCCGAGCCAGGGCGATCGGTGACCTGCACTTCATCAAAAAAACCGAGGTTACGTACCCGACGATTGGCTTCCTTCATTTTGCTCGAACTATACAGTTCGCCTTCAATCACTGGAATTTCACGACGGATGACCTTGTCGCGGGTACGGACATTGCCACTGATATCCACCCGTTCGATGGACACCTTCACCCCCTGCTCGATCTCAAGTTCAATATCAAAGAGCAACTCGTCAGCTTTTCTGGTGGTCAATGGCACGACATTAACGTAGGCATAGCCACGATCAGCGTACAGGTCGGTGAGGGCGAGAATACTGTCCCGCAGTTCCAGACGACTGAAGACCTCCCCTTCTTTGAGCTTCACCTGCTGCAGTAATTGATCCTGTGGATACAGCAGGTCACCACTGACACTCAAAGCCCCGATACGGTATTGGCGGCCTTCATCAATTTCAATGTCAATAGTCAGATATTTATCATCAACCAGGGTGACAATCGGTTGCTGAACGATAACGTCCTGATATCCCCTATCATAATAGGCCATTTTAATCCGCTCGACATCGATCTCCATGACCTCTTCAAGATAGACCCCACGCCCCGTCAACCACGACAAAAACCAGCGTTCCCTGGTCTCGATGCTTTTCAGCAGTGCCCGCCGCTTTAACGCATTGTTGCCGCTGAAGTTGATGTTCTTAACGCGAATTTTCCGCCCTTCGTCGACCAGATAGACCAGTGTCACTTCACCGCGATCGTCCGTAACCAGCTGGGTGGTGATTTCAACAGCGTGATAACCGTCTTTGGTATAGGCATTCTTCAATTCCTGAACACTGCTTCTGACGCGGTTGTGGTCAAAAATAAACGGCGGCCTTAAAGTGGTGCTGTCGCGCAGCTTCTGATCAGACAGTTTTTTATTGTCACGAAACTCAAGGGTTCTGACCAAAGGAAGTTCCTGCAACGCAAAAACCAGGATATTACTCCCCTGTGCCTCATCGACCCGCGCGATCACATCATAAAAACCCCCGAGGGCAAAAATATTTCTCAAGTTTTCATCGACCAGGGCGTAACTGACAACGTCACCGGGGTTGATCGAAATTGCTCCGCGGATGGCTGCCGTAGCCACCCGGTGGTTCCCCTCGATCTGCACCTGTGCTACCCTGAATTCATCAGCCGCAGCTGAAAAGACCGAAACAACCGTCAGCAACAGCGCAACAATGAGTGATCTAGACATCTAAAGCCTCAACTGGTATGGGAACAAACAAGGGGCAGATTATAGAAGAGTGCGTCGCCAACATCAATTTAAAACATCTCCTGCCAGCACCCCATCCTCAATTCTCAGGACACGATCGAGACCGGCAGCTAACGGCAGGTTGTGGGTTACGATCACCATCGTCAGACCACGACTTTTGTGCATCCGGTTGAGCAGGGCAAGGATCTCATCTGATGTACCGGTATCCAGATTACCGGTAGGTTCATCGGCCAACAGCAATTGCGGTTCGTTGACCAACGCACGGGCGATGGCTACCCGCTGCTGTTCCCCGCCGGAAAGGGCACCGGGCTTATGGGTCAATCGGTGCGTCAGGCCTACCTCGGAGAGGATGTCTGCTGCTTTTTCGGTGGCCAACTTGCGCGATTCACCAGCAATCAAGCGCGGCATCATGACATTTTCCAGCGCGCTGAATTCCGGCAATAACTGGTGAAATTGAAAGACAAATCCGACGGTACGATTACGAAAAGCATCAAGGGCCTGACCGCGCAAAGAAAACACCTTCTCCCCTTCGACCACGACTTCACCTGAGGTTGGCGCATCAAGCCCACCAAGAATATGCATCAGCGTGGTCTTGCCGGCACCGGAGGTCCCGACCACGGCGACCCGTTCGCTACGCTTGATCTGCAGATCGATACCACGCAACACATCAATAACGCCACCAGGAGTCTGAAACCTTTTATGCAACTGGTGCACCACCACCATGGGTTTTTCAGTCATAGCGCAGTGCCTCTGCCGGATCCATGCGTGAAGCGTGCCAGGCGGGGTAAATGGTTGCCAGCAACGAGATGGTCATCGCCATCATCACGACCGCTACAACCTCAACAACAACAATCTCTGAAGGGAAGCGCTCCATGCCGTAGACCGCCTGATCAAAAATCTGGATACCGAACAAATTTTCGAAACCCTTGATCAGGGTATCGGCATAGTAGGCTAATGTCACACCCAGGCTGGTCCCCAACAGGGTCCCCATGGTGCCGATAATCAACCCCTCAAACAGAAAGATTTTCATAATGCTCCGCGAGTTAGCGCCCATGGCTCGCAAGATAGCAATATCACGTGTTTTTTCCATCACCACCATGATCAGGGTGGTGGCAATATTGAAGGCGGCAACCAGGACAATAATCGCCAGAACGATAAAAAGGCCGAGTTTTTCAAGCTTCAACGCTGACAAAAAAGAGCCATACAGACTTTGCCAGGGACGTACCACCGTGGGGAATTCAAACTGACTGGACAATCGATCGGCGACAAAAGGGGCCCGTTCAAACAGATCCACCTCGATTTCGATACCACTGACAACCCCCTCGGACGCAAAGAACGTCTGGGCTTCCGGTAAGGGGATATAGGCATAAAAACTGTCGATCAGACTGCTCTGCTTTTCAAAAACAGCAACGACTCGAAAGGGTTTCATTTTCGGCATCATACCGAACGGGGTGACGTTAAACAGGGGGGGGATGACATTGACCAGCCCGCCGACATCGACCCCCAGGGTTGTCGCCGTATCCATGCCGATGATGATGCCGGGGCGATCATCGGGTGCAAAAAACAGCTCGCCGATCTCGTCGCCGTACCAGGTTCGCAGCGATTGGGCAAGGATCTTGTGATCTTCGTCAACCCCCTTAACACTGACAGCAGCGACATTGCCACCGGCCAGCAGCATGGCCTCGCGCGACACAAAGGGGGTCGCCGAGACAACATGGGGGATTTGCTTTGCCGCCTTCACCAGTTCACGCGGATTTTCGATCCCTTCACCATAGCGCTGGATCAGCACATGCGGCACGTTACCGAGAATCTGCTGGCGTACGCCATCGGTAAATCCGGTCATCACCGCCTGCACCAGAATCAGCGCAGCAACCCCCAGGGTCACGCCGGCGATGGAAATAAAGGAGATTACCGAAATAAAGGTCTGCTTGCGCTTGGCGCGCAGATAACGCAGGCTGACAAACCACTCATAGGACATGAAATCTTAAGCCTTAACCCACCTCGGGGCGCATCTGGGGGAAGAGAATAACATCGCGGATGCTGGCGGAGTTGGTCAGCAGCATCACCAGACGATCGATACCGATCCCCTCGCCGGCCGTCGGGGGCAGACCGTACTCAAGGGCACGGACATAGTCCTCGTCCATAGCGTGAGCCTCTTCGTCCCCTGCCGCCTTTTCTTTGAGTTGATCGAGAAATCGCTGTTTCTGATCAATGGGATTGTTCAACTCCGAAAAAGCATTGGCCAACTCACGGCCGACGATAAACAGCTCAAAACGATCAACGACATCGGGGTTCACGTCATTTTTGCGCGAGAGCGGGGAAATTTCGGTAGGATACTGGGTAATAAACACCGGATTCCACAACTGCGGCTCAACAACCTCGTCAAAAATCTCTGCCAGCAGCTTGCCATGGCCGATGGCGCTGTCAAGTTCCAGCCCGAGGGTGTCGTTGGCATAGGCCAGAGAGCGGTCACGGTCATCGAGCATTTGCTGTTCAACGCCGGCATACTTGACAATGGCACCTTTGAGGGTCAGACGCTCCCACGGCGGGGTCAGATCAACCATCTTTTCACCATAAGGAATCACCAGGGTGCCGCACACCTGTTGTGCCACATGACAGATCAGTTGTTCAGAAAAATCCATTAAATCTTCATAGGTGGCATAGGCCTGGTAAAATTCCATCATGGTGAATTCGGGGTTATGCTGAATCGATATCCCTTCATTGCGGAAATTACGATTGATTTCAAACACCCGCTCAAAGCCGCCAACCACCAGCCGTTTCAGGTAGAGTTCCGGAGCAATGCGCAGAAACAGATCCATTTTCAAGGTGTTGTGTCGGGTCACAAAAGGCTTGGCCGTTGCTCCGCCGGCAATCTGTTGCATCATCGGCGTCTCGACTTCGAGATAATCGTGCTCAAGCATGAAGTCACGAATCAGGTTGACGATGCGGCTGCGCTTGCGAAAAACCTCACGCACCTCAGGATTGACCATCAGATCGAGATAACGCTGGCGATAACGGGTTTCGACATCGGTCAACCCATGCCATTTTTCCGGCAGAGGCAATAATGATTTGGTCAGGAGTTGCACTGCGGAGGCACGGATCGACAGTTCATCGGTCTGGGTGCGAAACGGCACACCACAAACACCGACGATGTCACCGATATCAAACTTTTTAAAATGGCTGAAGGCGTCATCGCCAATTTCCTTTTTGGCAATGTAAACCTGAATCCGGCCACTACCATCCTGCAACTGCAGAAAAGCCGCCTTGCCGAAATCGCGCCGCGCCATGATGCGCCCGGCAAAACGATACTCCGTGGTGGAGCCTTCAAGATCGTCACGTGCATCCTGCTGGTGATTAACGCTAATCTGCCGGGCGTTATGGAGCACCTTGAAATCGTTGGCAAAAGGGTTAACCCCGGCGGCTAAAAAAGCGTCGATTTTTGCTCTGCGCTGTTGCAACAGATCGTTTAACTCTTCCATGATTTATTACCCTCAATTGATCGAAAAATTAAGAGACGAACAATAACGCTTGTTTCAGGGATGCGTCAAGCAGGAAACCAGATCACGAAGATCCGCTAGCGCTCCCAACGAATAGACTCAACCGACACGAAGGGTGGTTTCCAAAGCAGTGCGAAACAATAGCGGCATGCGGCACGGTTTACGCTGCTGATAATCGAAACAAACCAGCACAGTGGTGCCTTCTGCGGTCACCTCACCGTTGCGGCTGATCCGGTATTCGAGGGTAAAGGCGGAACGTTTGAGAGCAGCAACCCGCACGCCGATCTGCAATTGGTCACCATGCAACATCTCCTGGCGATAGTAAGCATGTGCTTCCGGCATGATCAGGCCGCAACCACCGATCTCGATCTCGGAAAAAGGCCCAAGCTCTGCCAGAAAAGCCAATCTGGCCTCCTGAAAGATGGTTAGAACTGCTGCGTTGCTGACATGACCACCATAATTGATGTCACCGATGCCAACCCGATAGGGAAAAGAAAAAAAAGGGTTATCCATGACTGTTACCTCTGGCAGAAGGTGCAATAGAAGGTTGAACGTTGCCCGACCCGACAGGTGTAAATGGCGCGACCACAGTGAAAACAGGGGGCAGATCCGCGGCCATAGACAAACAATTCCTGGCGAAAATAACCGGGACGCCCGTCGCTGTCGGCAAAATCACTGATGGTGGTGCCACCAGCGGCAATCGCCTGAGCGAGAACCTCTTTTATGGCCGCCACCAGACGCTGATAACGCAGCCGCCCGATCCACCCGGCAGCCCGCAGCGGATGAATACCGGCACGAAACAGGGCCTCATTGGCGTAAATATTTCCAACGCCGACGACAACCTTCTGATCCATGATAAAGGTCTTTATTGACTGCGATTTACCCCGTGATCGACGATAGAGTGCCCTCCCCTGAAAACTGTCGTGCAGCGGTTCCGGGCCAAGATTCTTAAGAAGCGGGTGGTGCAGCAGGTCATCCGACGAATAGAGAAAGACTCCAAAGCGACGCGGATCAGTGAAGCGCAGGCAGGTACCTTCGGTAAAAATCAGGTCAACATGGTCGTGCTTGTTTTCAGTAGTTCCTGCCGGCACAATGCGTAACACCCCGGACATCCCCAGATGGATCAGCAGACCACCCTGATCGAATTCCAGCAACAGGTATTTGGCACGCCTCGACACCTTGCGGATGGTCTGTCCGGGAAGGTCCTCGCATAACTGAGGATCCAACGGCAGGCGCAATTTGGGAGCGCGCAGAATCAGCTCCTGAATGGTCTTGCCACAGACATGAGGGGTGATGCCGCGACAGACAGTTTCCACTTCCGGCAGTTCAGGCATGATTAGAACCGCACCTTGTCAAGCGCCTGGTCAAAATGACTGAAATCGACCAGGACGGCAGGCACTGGTAAATCCAGTTCATCCAGCTTCTGGGCGGAGTGATAACGCCATCCCTGGCTGGTATCTGTCAGTAGCGCCAGCTCGACCATGCGACGGGTCGCCCCCTCATGGACATACTCGACGATCTGGAGGCACTCAACCTGCATGACATCAAGGCAGCGCTCCATGGTGCATTGCCACGCCACAAGTTTGACATCAGCGAGCTGCTCGCGGGCAAAGGCCAAATAGCTGGACAGATCGGGAAAATGCTGGAGAAAGGGCGCTTGCGGATGATAACTCGCGTAAACTGCGGCGTAATCACCACGATGATGAGCCGCAAAGCGCTGGCGCAGACAATCGGCCGGGGTCGCGCTGAGAGTCATTCTTTTATCCGCGGGTCGAGGGCGTCACGAATCCCCTCGCCCAGCAAGTTGTAACCCAGAACCGTAATCAGAATCGCTAACCCCGGAAAAACCGATAACCACCAGGCGCTGCCCAGGGTCTGTTTTCCAATAATCAGCATATTTCCCCAGGACGGCGTTGGCGGCTGGACACCAATCCCGAGAAACGACAGGGCACTTTCGGTAAGAATAGCACCGGCAACCCCCAACGTTGCCGAGACCAGTACCGGCGAGAGGGCATTGGGCAGGATGTGACGAAAAATCAGGCGCCCATCGGTAGCTCCCAAAGCCTGAGCAGCAAGGACAAAATCGCGCTGCCGGAGACTCAAGAATTCAGCACGAACCAGTCGCGCCACCCCCATCCAGCTGGTCAAACCGATGACGATCATAATGTTCCAGATCGACGGCTCGAGAAAAGCGATGACCGCGAGAATCAGGAAAAAAGTCGGAAAGCACAGCATGATATCGACAAAACGCATCATCACGGCATCAACCCAACCACCGTAATAGCCCGCCAGAGCACCACAAAGAATACCAATCAGGGTCGATATCCCCACAGCAACAAACCCGACCAGCAGGGAAATACGTGCGCCATAGAGCATGCGTACCAACACTTCACGCCCCAAATCATCCGTCCCTAAAGGGTGCTCCCAGCTTGGTGGCTGCAGGCTCTTGCTGACATCGATGGCGGCTGGATCGATACTGGTGAAACTTGCGGCCACGGCCATCATGAACATGAACAGGACGATGGCACCCCCAGCAAGCGCCATGCGATTACGTCGAAAGCGCTGCCAGACAACATCACGTAAAAAATTGCTACGGGGCAGGTTTCGCATCAGACGCCGTTGATCCTTTCGATATCTGCCTGGCTTAAAATCCCTTTTTCCTTAAAAACCTGCAACAGTCGATCAAAGCGGACATCAAGCTCGGGGGTTAAATCCACTAGATTGCCATCGAAAAATTCTTCAAGTTCTCCAACAGGGTTCTGCAGGTATAGATCCTCATCTTCATTCATCGTGATTGCGCGCAAGATATCTTCTTCAGTTGCCACCAGCGGCATAACACGACAACCGGTAATAAATTGCAGATTTTCAATCAGGCGCAAATCGGTTGGATCAGTCATAGCCACCCGCAGGATTCTATCTTTCCCCTGATAGCGCAACTCCACCGGAAACACCTTTAACTGCTGCATCCGCTCAGCCGGCAGCAATTCCAGCAACAATGGATCGATAGTCAGTTCTTCGAGACTGATGTGCGAGTAAAGTTGTTGAGCTTCCAGAAACTCGACAATCGTCTCCTGGGGTAAATAACCGAGCTTGACCAGCGCGGCTCCAATCTGCCCACCGAGATTGCGCTGAAAAGACAAGGCCGAATCGAGCTGAAATTGATCAATCAGTCCCGCTTCCAACAATAATTCGCCCAACATATTCGATTTAATTTCCATAGATACTCCTCATCTTGCCGCGCATGTTACCCAGCTATAGGCTGTCAGCTTCACCCTTTTCCAGCAACCTGGCGACCATGGCGAATGCGTGGATCGGCCAGGGCATAGCAGATATCGGCAAGCAAATTCCCCAGCAAGGTCAGTACCGCACCCATCACCAGAATCCCCATGATCAGGGGATAATCACGCATCATCACCCCATCGAAAAACAGCTTTCCCATACCGGGAATGGCAAAAATCGTTTCAAAAATCACGCTGCCGCCGATCAATCCCGGTACGGATAGACCAAGAATAGTAATCACCGGCAACAGGGCATTCCGCAAGGCATGTTTGTAGATTACCGTATGTTCTGACAACCCCTTGGCGCGCGCCGTAAGGATATAGTCCTGACGGACAACTTCCAGCATATTGGAGCGCATATAGCGGGAAAAACCGGCCAGTCCACCGATAGCGGAGACAAACACCGGCAGAATCAGATGGCTGATGCGATCAAGAATCTGACCGGAAAAACTAAAATATTCATATCCCAGGGACTTCAGTCCGGAAATCGGCAACAGCCCGAGGCGCACACCAAACCAATCCATCAACAGCAGTGCCAGCCAGAATGACGGCATGGCAAAGCCGGTAAACACGAGTACGGTAGTAGTCCGGTCAAACAGAGAGTTACGCCGTACGGCCGAGACAATCCCCAACGGAACAGAAACCGCCAGGATAAAAACAATCGACAGCAGATTGATCAGAATAGTCACCGGCAGCCGTTCGAGGATTTTATCAAGTACCGGACGCCGATCGCCGGCAAAGGATTCACCGAAATCAAGTACCGCAAGGCGCCCGAGCCATTGTCCGTATTGAATATGCAATGGCTGATCGAGGCCATATTGACGGCGTAACCGCTCCTGCAGTTCGGCACTGGCCTGGGGATTCATCTGTGTCTGCAGGTCGGTCGGCTCCCCCGGTGCCAGATGGATGACCACAAAGGAGATCAGGGTGATTCCCAAAAGCAACGGAATCAGGAGTAACAGGCGTCTGGCAAGATAAGGTAGCATCGCGTCCTAGCGTGTGTATTTCTGTTCAGCCGTGGGCACATACCAATGCTGAAAGTTATAGCGGATTCCTGCCGGTGCCGGCTCAACCCCACGGAAGCGCCGGGATACTGCCGGTAGCGCCTCGGAAACGTACAAAAAAGTGTAAGGCTGCTCCTCGGCAAGGATTTCCTGAAAACGATCATAATACTGTTTGCGCTGCTGTTGATCGAACACCCGGCGCCCGCGTTCCAGCAGTTCATCCACCTCAGAATGCTCAAAACCGATAAAATTCAGTTGACCGGGTGCCGTTTTGCTGGAATGCCAGATATTGTACTGATCCGGTTCCGGCCCACCGCTCCAACCGAGAATAGTCGCGTCAAAATTTCCCGGATTGATAAAGTCCTTAAGGAATGTCGCCCATTCGATCACCCGCAGACGGACATCCACCCCGATTTCGCGAAAGCGCCGCTGAATGATTTCCCCGGTCTTGATGCGCAGATCGTTCCCCTGGTTGGTAACAATGGTAAAAGCCAGGCGCTGACCATCCTTGTTGAGAATCCCGTCACCGCTGGTATCCTGCCAGCCCGCTTCTGCCAGCAGTTGTCGGGCTTTTTCCGGGTTGTAATGATAGCGCCGCACATCCGGGTTATAGACCCAGGTATCAGGCTTATAGGGGCCGGTAGCAACATCACCATAACCGAGCAGAACACCATCAATCAACTCCTGTTCATCAATGGCATAGGCAAGGGCCTGACGCACCCGTTTATCGGCAAACAGTGGCCGCCGCAGATTATACCCAAGATAGGTGTAACCAAAACTTAAATATTGATATTTATTGTAGTTTCTACGAAATGCCAGGGTATCGGTCTGACGGTCGAATTGCAGCGGTGTCAAGCCCATAAAGTCGAGGCTGCCGGTTTGCAGCTCAAGAAACTGGGTCGACACATCGGGAATGATGCGATAGACCACGCGGCGGATATAAGGCGGCCCTGCGAAATAGTCGGTATTGGCCTCGAGGACAATCTTCTCGCCACTGACCCACTCGCCAAAACGATAAGGACCTGTGCCGACCGGGCTACGCGACAGGGGACTGCGCAAGACATCGGTTCCCGCAAGGAGATGGCGCGGATGAATAGCCGTTGCCCAGCTCTGCAGTGCCGGCGCATAGGGTGTATCGTAGTGGGCAATAAAAGTGTAAGGGTCGGGCGTCTCAACCCTGGTCACCTGACTGAACGATTCTGCATAGGCGGTCGGGATCTCAGGGTCGATATACAGCTCATAGGTATATTTAACATCGTCGGCGGTAAAGGGGGTACCGTCGTGCCAACGTACGTCGCGGCGCAGATAAAAGGTCAGGGTGCGGTTGTCCTCCGACACCTCCCAGCGTTCAGCCAATTCCCCTTCCAGTTCGAGTTGGCCGTTATAACGTAGCAGGCCATTGTAGACCAGACTGTTGATGGCACTGGACGCCGAATCGGAAGAAAGCACCGGCAGCAGATTACTGGCATCGCCGATAGACGCCTCGATAAAGGTATCACCATATTCCGGCGCCATCGCTTCCGACATTCCGGGAAGCGACTCTTCCGACCGGGGCTCACAGGCAAACAGAAACAGCAGGAGAGCAGCAGCGAGACCTAACCTCGAAAAAGCGTGCGACATGACGGACCTCATATTCATCATCAGGGCAGCGGCTCAATAACAATGTTGTCAGGAGCCTGCAAGGTAAAACGTCCCGCAGGGATATCACCATTGAGGGTTAATTCATTGATACGCATGGCCAGGATCACATCATCCTGGGGCATATGCAATGCAATGCGCCGGGGAAACCCGTCAGCCGGCGCAAAACGTGAATAATCAACAGCCAGTAGTGTCTCTTGATGTTGTGCATATTCACTACCGGTCAGTTGTAATTGACCATTGAAAAAAAAGGTCTGGGTAAAAGCCCCCTTAATCAGCAGCAACGCCAGCAGATCACCACGCTTGCGCACCTGCGCCTGATGATAAGCAAAAATCGGCGGGTCATAAAGCAGCACGGCCACCAGCACCTGTGGTGGCAAAGGAAACTTGACAAAGCGGGAAAAATTTTCTTCTGTTGCGTTGCCACGATAGAAACGTGGCGGACTGGTGGTGTTGAGCAACACGGAGAGCACATCACCATCAGTAGTCAATTGCATGACAAGCTGGCCAAAACCAGTCAAGGCATCCACGCGGATACGGTCCGGCTGCTCTGCCAGAATAAACTGCTGGGTCGAGAAATGCTGTCCATCCGCCGTGATGGATACCAAGGCCGCGGTGTCAAGTCGGCGATTGGTGCCCGCCCGTGCGTGGAGAATGTCGAGTAACTCGGTTGCCGCCGGGACATCAGTCCATAGTGGCTCAGGCGGTCGCGCACAAGCACTGACTAACAGCAGTAATAGCAACAGCAACCACCTCATTGGTTAAGCTCCCGGCGCAGCTTGTCGAGCTTTTCCTGCACCCCTTCCGCTTCCGGATCGATCGTCAATGCATCACGATAAGCCTGTATTGCTTGAGCGTAAAGCTGCATCACCTGGTAGAGATCCCCCAGATGTTCAAGGATCACCTGATCATCCGGTTGCATAGTGATGGCACGCTCCAAATGAATACGGCTTTGAGCATATTCGCCGCGCTTAAAATAGACCCAGCCAACCGTATCTTCAATATAACCGGCAGACTTTAATTCCAGAGCACGCTTGGCACGCTGCAGCGCCAGATCAAGATCGCTGTTAGCTTCGGCCTGGGAATAGGCCAGAAAATTCAAAGCATCAGCATGTTCTGCGTCAATGTGCAGAACCCTTTCCATCACCGCCAGAGCAGACTGATGATTGTCCAGGGCATCAAGCACCACCCCTTGCTGGTACAACAGGCGTGCATCCTGTGGGTGGCGCTCGATCGCCTCAGTGGCAAACTTCAGCGCCGGAACCAGATCCTGCTGATGTTGATAAAAGGCAACCAGATAATAATAGACCTCGCTATCGTCGATTCCCTGTTCCAGCAAAGCCTGCAACAGCCGGGTACCCTGTTCCACCACCCCTTCCTGCAGTTGCAGATAAGCCAATTGCAGCATGGCATCGCGATAAATAGTTGCCCCAGGCGTCACCAGCTGTAACTGTTCTATTGCTGCCCGATAGTGCTTTTGGCCGATCAGGGCAAGAGCGAGAAAATAATGATTGCGGCCACCACTTTCGCCGGAATCGATCAGTTGCCGGAATTCCTCTGACGCTTGCTGCCACTGATTCATGTGCAGATAGAGCAGGCCAATCTGATTGCCAGTGCGCGTTGAAGGGAGTTGCTCGCGCACAATTAACAACTGGTCAAGGGCCAGTTGTGGCTGCTGGCGGGCAAGATAGAGTTGCGCCAACTGCTGACGGATCGACGGAGCAAAAGGGGTTGTTTTAAGGGTTTTCAGGTAGAGTTCCTCGGCCGCTGCGACATCCTGCTGCTCCAGCACCTGCCCTAGTTCCAACACAACTGCCGGCTGTTCCGGGCGCGTCTTGAGATAACGGTAATAGACCCTGATCGCGTCATCATGCTGCTGATTGTCACGATAGATGCGCGCCAGGGACAGCATGGCCTGATCGGCGTCGGGACGCTTTTGCAGCAATTCCTCGAGGGTCTCAAGGGCCTCAGCAACCCGTTCCAGCTGGACAAAAGCCATAGCCAGGCGCAAGGGCAACGATTCATCATCCGGCGCCAGTTTCAACGCCTGCTTGAACTGATCGATGGCTTCAAGGCCGCGCTGTTGCATCAGATAAATATCGCCGAGCAACAAGTGCGTTTCGGGAAGAAAAGGTGGCTCGCTTAGCAGCCGATTCAAAAAAACCACAGCAGCGTCAGGACGATCCAGATGAAGGTATACCCGCGCCAGCAGAAGTTGCAAATAAGTCGACTTCGGATCGCGATCCACAGCGCGTTCAAGGGCACCCAATGCAGCTTCCCAGTCGCCATCAGCGCTATGCATTCGAAACTGGGCAAAAGCCAACAGCGCCGGCGAACGGGGGTTACCAGGCAACTCAGCCATCGGCTGCTGATCGGTTGGGACGGCAACGGACGGAGCCTGACGATGGGGTGCCGAAAAAACACCGCTACAACCGCTGAGGAGCATCATAAAAACAACTAAAATCGTGGTAGAATGAACCGGTGTGGAGAATATACGCGCGTTCAAAGGTAATCCTTCAATAACTGTTACAAACAAATGTATGGCCTCTTTATTCATAACACATGCCCGGCGATTACAAAAGATGTGTTGCAGCGGAAACCCGTCCCCCGGGGTCAACAACCAAACGGAGTCAAATGAGCCCGTTGTCCTCATTGTCGCTATTCCCGGTTGTAATTATAAAATGGGAAGTTTAGTCTGTTACCGTGGGTCCTTGTCAGACGAAAACATTTTTGGCCGCATACCGGCAACCGGCACAAGGGGGCTTCATGAGACAACATCATCCAAACAATACCCTTCGTGAAGCTTGGATTCTGTTCATGTTCCTCGGGATGATTATGATCAATTTTCCCTTTATCCATATTTTTTACGGCGATATGTCCATATTGGGCATTCCCAGTCTGGTGGTGTATTTCATGTATGGCTGGCCGGCCTCTATCGGTGTGATCTGGCTGTTCGTCCGCCGCCTGGAAATGCACAGTCTGGCCCAGCATCAGCTAAACAAAAATAACTCTCACGAACGGTGATAGCGATTAGGGGTTGGATACTATGAGGGTGATTCCAGCAGAAATAATCATTACCGTCTTCCTGTGTTATTTCGCCCTGATCTTTTTTGTTGCCTACTATGCTGACCGGCGCCGCAAAGCCGGTCACAGTCTACTCTCAAACCCACACATTTACACCCTGTCAATCGCCGTTTACTGTACCAGCTGGACCTTTTACGGCAGCGTCGGCAAAGCAGCAACCACCGGACTGGACTATCTGCCGATTTACCTGGGGCCAACCCTGATTGCCTTCGGCTGGTGGTTTCTGCTGCGTAAGATGGTGAGGGTCAGCAAGGAACAGAACATCACCAGTCTGGCCGACTTTCTTGCCAGCCGCTACGACCGTTCTGCCATTCTTGGTGCGATTGTCACCCTCTTTGCCGTTTTCGGCATTACCCCCTATATCGCCCTGCAGCTGAAGGCCATCGCCAAAACCCTGGACATTCTCTTTTTGCCGCTGAAAAACCTGGACGAACCAACCTCAAATTTAATCTCTTATCTGCCGGGGCAAGTCGACTCAGCCCTTCTTGTCACCTTGTTACTGGGGGCATTCGGCATCCTCTTTGGCGCACGCCACCTTGATTCCTCAGAGCGTCATGAAGGGCTGGTTGTTGCAGTAGCGCTCGAATCACTGGTCAAACTGGTGGCATTTATCGCCGTTGGTGTTTTTGTGACCTATGGGTTGTTCAACGGTTTTATCGATCTTTTTCAGCAGTTTTACGAACGCTTTCCTGATCGCAGTTATCTGTTTGCCGTGGGCACAGCTGAGGTGCCCTATACGAAATGGTTCTCCCTGATCGTCATTTCCATGGCGGCGATCATGTTTTTACCGCGCCAGTTTCATATTATGGTGACGGAAAATGCCAACGAAGAGCACATCCAAAAAGCGATGTGGCGCTTTCCCGCCTACATGTTCCTGATTAATCTGTTTGTCCTGCCCATTGCCATGGGCGGACTACTGCTCAACAACGGCGACACAACGCAAGCTGATTATTTTGTCCTGACACTGCCGTTAGCCGCCGACCAGCCCTGGCTGGCACTGCTGGTCTTTATTGGCGGACTTTCCGCTGCCGCCGGCATGGTGATGGTTTCATCAGTGACCCTCGCCACCATGATCCTCAATCATCTCGTCATGCCGGTCATTCTGAAGTTGAAACTACGGGCTCAGGACCTTTCCGGCATCCTTATCAACATCAAACGTTTGGGTATCATTGTTGTCGTTCTTTTAGGTTACTTCTATTTTACTGTCATCGGTGACTCTTACGCTCTGGTCAATATCGGTCTGATCTCCTTTATGGCCGCTGCTCAGTTTGCTCCCGCCATGATCGGCGCCATTTACTGGAAGCGCGCCAACAAATATGCGGCCATCTGGTCCATCAGTCTGGGTTTTGCCATCTGGGGATATACCCTGCTGATCCCCTCATTCGTTCGTTCCGGCTGGATCGACAACAGCCTGCTGGAGCACGGACCGTTCGGCATTGCCCAATTAAAACCCCTTGAGCTGTTTGGTCTGAGCGGCTTCGAAATGTATACCCACTCCCTGTTCTGGACCCTGTTGCTCAATCTCGGCACATACTGCATGGTGTCCATTCTGACCAGGCAGAGTGAAGCAGAAAAAATCCGTGCCGCAATTTTTGTTGATGTTTTTGCCGGGCAGGAGCAACCGGATGAACGCTTAACACGGATCAGCAAAGCGCCAACGATTGTTGAATTTATTGATCTGATGTCCAAATTTATCGGTGAAAAACCGGCACAAACCGCCATTTCAATTTTTTTGGCCGACAAGCAAATCGATCATCGCGGCAGCCTCAATGATCAGGATATTTTCAGCCTGAAAAGTTTCACCGAACGCACCCTGGCCGGTCACGTCGGTGCCGGTTCCGCGCGCATTATCCTTGAAAATTACCTGGCGGCGCGAGGCAGCGAGATGGAGAATATCTTCGACATCTTTGGTTCTGTGACCATTGATGGTGCCATCAGCCGCGAACACTTGAGCGTTTTGTACGATGTCTCGCAGCTGGTTTCCAGTGGCGAAAGCTTTCAGACCAAACTCGACCGCATTCTCGAATTATTGACACAACAGTTTAAATTTGACCTCTGCGTCATCCGTTTTCTCGAACCTAAAACCCGCACCTTGCTGGTCAAAAGTCTGGTCGGCGAAACCTTCAATCACTTTGGCAAGTCGGAACGCAACCTGTCCAACGAAACCTACATTGGCCAGGCTTTTCTTTCCAATGTCGCGATGGTTGTCAATGATAGCGATGAACTGGAAAAGCCGGCGTCCTCAGCCATCATCCAGGCCGAGGGCATCACCTGCTTTGCCCATCTGCCGATCGCTCTTGAAGGGGAACCGGTGGGTATCTTGTCTGCTTTTTCACGCTCCGGCAAAGGGGTCTTTACCAGCGAATTTATCGCCCTGCTGGAAAACATTGCCGGACAGGTTGGCATTGCCTGGCGCAATGAGCAGCAGATCGGACGCCTGCTGCAGGTGCGTGAGCAGGAACGGGAAATGCAGATCGCCAAGGATATCCAGATGGGGCTGTTACCTGCGTCCTTACCGGTGATGGAAGAAATTCAGGTAGCCGGACTCTGCGTTCCTGCCCATCAGGTCGGCGGCGATTACTATGATTTTATCATGCGGAATGATGGGCGCTGCGATGTGGTTATCGCCGATGTCTCAGGACACAATATCGGTTCTGCGTTAATTATGGCGGAAACACGGACATTCATTCATTCCCGGGTTTACGACATAGAAAGTCCGGCCGCCATGCTTCACGCACTCAATGACTATTTCCTCAAGGACCTCGATCGTTCCGATCTGTTTGTCACCATGTTTTATCTGCAATACAATCTTGCCAGTCGTCAACTGATCTACAGCAACGCTGGTCACAACCCGCCGTTGCTGTGGCGCCACCAGCATCAACTGATAGAACCGCTGGATGCTGAGGGGTTGATTTTTGGCGTCCGCAAGGATGTTAATTTCGAACAACACAGCATCCGGCTTGAGCCCGGCGATATGTTACTACTTTATACCGACGGCATCATCGAAGCCGAAGACAGCCATCAGAACCTGTTTGGCCAGGAGCGTCTGGAGAAACTGCTGAGCGAAGAGGGGCAGACGACACCGCAGGAACTGATTGACCAGATATTGACCCAGATCAGGCTTTTCAGCGGCTATCGCCATTTTAATGATGATGTCACCTTGTTGGCGATGAAAATTCTAAAATGACTCTATGAATCAACAGTCACGGCGTAAACTGTTGTATAATGTCGAAAAACAAACGTAAGCTTGTTACCGCAACCGGCATAAAAGGAGTAAATGCAATGCAATTAAAAATCAGCGAAAAGGAAGAAAACGTCATTATCACCGTCGAGGAAGAGCGGATGGATGCCCACAATAGCGGCAACCTCAAGGAACGTATGCTGCAACTCTTTGACGAAGGAAAATGCCAGCTGGTGATCGATCTGGCAGCCGTCCGTTTTATCGACTCCTCCGGCCTCGGCGCCCTGGTTTCGGGTTTCAAAAACGCCAGTGCCCGCGATGGCAGTCTCAAACTCTGCTGCCTGCAACCGCAAGTCCGCTCCATGTTTGAACTGACCCGTCTGCATCGCGTTTTCGAGATTTTTACGACCCTGGAAGAAGCCCTTGACAGCCAGTCCTGAACAACGGCCGTAACACTGCTGTAAAGAAGGTTTTTATGTCTAAACGGGTGGAACTCAACATCAAGGTGCCCAGCCAGACACGCTATCTCGCCATGGTTGGCCAGATCGGTGAAAGCCTGGCTTTTTCCTTGAACAACTACCGGGGAAACAGGCGCGAACTGGCTTATCACCTGAATCTGTGTTTAACCGAAGCGATGACCAATGCCATTTGTCACGGTAACGATTCCGACCCGGAAAAAGATGTCCACATCACTATCTCTGCCTCGGATGATGATCTGATCATCCGGATCTACGACCAGGGGCCGGGCTTTGAGATCGGTGCCCGCCACAAGGTCAACGCCCACCCCTGTGATGAGGGGGGGCGTGGTGTCAACATTATTCTTAAACTGATGGATAACGTCAGGTATGTGCGCAACAAAGGGGTTAATGTTCTCGAGATGACGAAATTCCTGGATTAGCTAAAAGGGGTTGGAAGGCTCAAGTGCTCGAGCAGATCGCGATGGCGGCCCAATACCCTGTTAACGCTTTTTTCCCGCATAAACCATTCTCCGTAGCCTAAAAAATGAAATGACCCGGCCGTTGCTGCTGCCTGGTCCAGATCTGAGTCGCCAATATAAAGGCACGCTTGCGGTAGGTGTCCGAGATGGTGGGCGGCCAGTAACAGCATGTCCGGTGCCGGCTTGGGCTTTTTGACATCGCGGCTGGTCACCACGGCAGAAAAAAATTCCCCCAAGGCAAAATGCTCTAAGATCGGTATAACACTGGAACCCCGATTGGTGGCAATTGCCAGAGGATAGTGTTTTGCGACAATTTCGAGAACCTGGTGCAATTCCGGCATCGGTGTCATCAAGGGAATAAACTGTCGATAATCGAGTTCCGCTGCAAACGCCAGGGCCGCCGGCACATCCTCTGCGCGCATCAGCCCCGCAAGGACATCAGGCGAACTGGCGGTATGACACAAGTGAGCAGCTTCCTGTTGTTCAGCACTGATCGCCGGATAGTCAAAGGCCGCAAATATCTGATTATAATAGGCCAGGTTTGCAGCGTGACTCGCAAACAAGACGCCATCGCAATCGTAGATGATGGCTTCAACTTTTTTCATCGTTCAGACCGTTTAAATAACCACACCAGCATCACCCCCCCGACAGCCATCATCGGCAGGGAAAGCAGTTGCCCCATGGTGGCGCCTCCCCACAAAAAACCAAGATGGGTGTCCGGTTCGCGAAAAAACTCAACACTGAAACGGGCTAACCCATAACCCAGCAAAAAAACGGCTGCCGGTACGCCGCGTCTTACGCCAAGGCGGTGGAGACCATAAACCACCAGCAACAGAACCAGCCCCTCAAAAAAAGCCTCATAGAGCTGGCTCGGGTGACGCAGTTCAGGGCCGGCGGCAGGGAAAACCATCCCCCAGGGGAGATCCGTTGGCCGCCCCCACAATTCACCATTGATATAGTTGCCAATCCGTCCCAGCCCCAGGCCGATGGGGACGGCAGCGACGGTCAGATCGCCAAGTTGTAACAGCGGAATGGCGCGCCGCCAGGCATACCAGAGCAAGACGATGAGAACACCGAGCAAGCCACCATGAAAACTCATCCCCCCTTCCCAGATATACACTATTTCATGGGGATGCCGGAGATAGTACGCCGGATGATAAAAAAGTGTGTATCCCAGTCTTCCTCCAGCAACCACGCCAATGACCGCGTAAAACAAAAGATCGGCGACAGCGTCGCGATTTAATGGATACTGGCGCAACCGACAGACATGGATCATCATAAAGTAGCCACCAACAAAGCTCAGCAGGTACATCATCCCGTACCAACGCACAGCCAATGGTCCAATGGAAAAAATGATCGGATCGATTTGACCTGCTATCATCCTTCAGTCCTTTTAAGAAATTGCAATGCCTGATGCATATCTTCCGGCATTGGCACAGAGAAATCCACTTGCTGTGAGGTTACAGGATGTAAAAATTTGAGTCGTTGTGCGTGCAGCAGCGGCCGTTCTATAGGCATACCATCGAGAGCCACAGGTCCGCCATAGCGCTGATCGCCAAGCAATGGACACCCCAATTCGGCCATGTGGGCACGAATCTGGTGAGAACGCCCGGTTAGAATCTGCACTTCAACCAGTGAACTGTCATACAGGGGGACGTTAACCCGATAACGGGTGACGGCCAATTTACCCCCGGCAGCAACCGTATGGACACGATTTTCCCGGCGCGAGCGCGCTAATAATGAACGGATTTCCCCCGAATCCGGATCAGGCCGCCCGGCCACCAGTGCCATATAGGTTTTATCCACGGCACCGGTCGAGAACATTTCTGTCATTTTTTTATGCGCCTGCGGGTGAATGGAAAACGCGATGAGCCCGGATGTCGAGCGATCAAGCCGTTGAATCATACCAATCTCCGGCTTCAACTGCAGACGATAGGGATCCTGCAAATACACCTGTAGGGCTTCATAGAGAGTACCCTTATAGCGAGCGTGGGTCGGCTGGGTTTCAATCATCGCCGGTTTATTGACAACTAACAGATAGTTGTCTTTAAAAATAACATCGGCAGGACAGATGCGCCAGGGCACAAGGGGCAGATGATCGAGATATAGCTCAACCTGATCACCGGTAGCGAGGATTTTCGAGGTGGTACGGGTGCGTTGGCCATTGATATGAACGCCGCCAATATCAATCACTTTACGCACCTGAGAACGTGACAGCTCAGCGACTGCCAGCGGAAAAAACTTATCGAGTCGCATTCCGGCCTGTTGCGAGCCAACTATGAGGCGATAAATTTTCCATTTTTTTTTTATACTATTCATTTGACCTGAGCATTTATGAAAAAGATTAAATCTATTGACAGAATATCTGCTGATGATAATATGAGATTAACTAACGCATTCAAGTTTTCTGGGATGCGCGGGAAGCGTGCCGAGTCTTTGACCAACGCTATCTAATGACCTTAAACTGTTCGTGTGGTTATGGTGAGCAAGCCGACTCTCAAGCCGGAAGCCTGAAGTAGCCACCGCAGACGAAGCTTAATCGAGGTCATCGTCCGGCAGCACCCCGCCATCCTGGAAGCCATCAGATAAAAAGCCCTGAATCAATGATTCAGGGCTTTTTCCATTAAAGGGGCCATGGCGGCGCCGTTTTAAAGCGCGTCAACCCGTTCGCGCAGCTCCTTGCCGGTCTTAAAGAATGGCGTTTTGCGTGATGCAATGGCTACAACCTCACCACTTTTAGGATTTCTGGCTTCACGGGCGCTGCGCTCTCGTACGGAAAAGGAACCAAAACCACGAATTTCAACCCGATCTCCTTGCGCAAGAGCCGAGCCAATACCATCAAAAATTACGTTGACAACGGCTTCAGCCTCTTTTTTATTTAATAACTCGTGTTCTTCTGAAAGCTTTTCAATCAACTCACTTTTAGTCATTATCCACCTTCCACATAGGCAAATTCAATCTAGTTTCCGAGTTAGAAACGGCATTATGTTCATCCCTGATTTTTTAGAAACACGTTATCTATCGGCTTACCGGCCAGTCCATAAATACTTCGGCCCCGCTGCACCGTTGAAAGCCACATCCACTCCACCAATACGATTCAGGAGAATATTCAAGTAGCGCTGTAAAAACGGTTGTCTCTCAGGTAGTGGATAGACCAGATCGGGTTTCCCGTCCAGACCGACCCGCAGAGCAGCATGTGCAACTGCATCATTGAATCCGCCAAGCTCATCAACAAGACCTACTTCAAGAGCCTGGCGCCCGGTAAAAATACGCCCATCAGCATAAGGAGCAAGCTCATCAATGGGGATATTTCGCCCGTTACTGACGACCTCAACAAACTGGTTGTGTACATCAATGATCATTTCATGCAGCAAATGACGCTCATCATCGGTCATGTCACGCTGCGCAGAACCAAGATCCTTATAGGGGCCGCTCTTGATCACTTCAGATCTGACGCCGACTTTGCCCAGCAACTCCTGATAATCGGGAAAACTCATCACCACACCGATACTGCCGGTAATGGTACCGGGATTGGCAAAGATACGTTCTCCAGCCATCGCCAGATAATAACCCCCAGAGGCAGCTACTGCGCCGAAGGACACAATCACCGGCTTTTTCTGCCCCAGCTTTTTTAGCTCATGATAAATTTCCTGGGACGGGCCAACGGCGCCACCTGGCGAATCAATACGCAGAACAATAGCCTTGACCTTGTTGTTGTCAAGAAAGTCATCAATCTGCCTGACGATCACCCGTTCGTTGCTGACCATCCCGGTGATTTCGAGGACACCGATCTGCCTGGTAGAGGTCGACAGTAGCGATCCACTACGGAAATATCCGGCCGCAACAAATACCAGCAAAAAGAAAAAAAAGATGCCGCCGATTAACAAAGATGCGAGAAAAAATGGACGTTTTTTCATTTCTTCCCCATAAAAAAAGGCCCAGTACAGGCTGGGCCCTTTTATTAGAGTTCATCTTGAATCAGTCGTCAGCTTTACGATCCATCGCACCCTGAAGCAGGGCTCCAAGGCTTGATGTCGCCTGCTTCTGTGCACCCATAAATTCATTGACTTCAGCTTTTTCCTTCTGCTCATCAATGTTTTTGACCGACAGGGCAATCTTGCGATCCACTGTATCAACCTGTAGCACGGCGGCCTCAAGAACGGCACCGACTTCAGCAAAGTCCTTGGGGTTATCGATCTTTTCCTTGCTCAGTTCAGAAACATGGATCAGACCTTCAATGCCCTCCTCAAGCTCGATGAAAATACCGAAATCGGTAACCGAGGTGACCTTGCCTTTAACGATGGTGCCGCGGGCGTAACGCACCGGGACCGAATCCCATGGATCAGGGCTTAGCTGTTTGATACCAAGGGAGAAACGTTCGTTTTCGCAATCGATATTAAGAACTACCGCCTTGACCAGATCACCTTTTTTGAAGGCGTCTGATGGGTGCTTGATGCGCTTGGTCCAGGAAAGATCGGAGATATGAACCAGCCCGTCAATCCCTTCATCAACACCAACAAACACACCAAAATCCGTTATATTCTTCACCTGACCTTCGATGATGGTACCAATCGGGAATTTTTCGCCGATCACTTCCCAGGGGTTGGGTTCAATCTGCTTTAAACCCAGGGAGATGCGGCGATTTTCAGAATCAAGGGCAAGGACTACCGACTCAACTTCGTCGCCGATATTCAATACCTTGTTCGGGTGCTTGATGCGCTTGGTCCAGCTCATTTCAGAGACATGGATCAGACCCTCAACGCCCTCTTCAAGCTCAACAAATGCCCCGTAATCGGTCAGGCTGACAACCTTGCCGACCACTTTGGATTCGACCGGGTATTTAGCCGCAACATCAAGCCACGGATCGGGAGCAATCTGTTTGAGGCCCAAAGATACACGCTCTTTATCACGATCAAACTTGAGCACCTTGACATTGATCTTGTCGCCGACAGCAAGAATGTCCGACGGATGCTTGACGCGGCCCCAGGACATATCGGTAATGTGCAGCAAGCCGTCAATACCACCGAGATCGATAAACGCACCATAATCGGTGAGATTTTTAACAATACCTTCAGCAACCTGGCTCTCTTCAAGGGTCTTGAGGGTTTCGCCACGTTGTGACTCGCGCTCGCTCTCAAGCAGAACCCGACGTGACAGCACGATATTGCCACGGCGCTTGTTCAGTTTAATAATCTTGAAGTCGAAGCTCTGGCCGATAACCTTGTCGAGATTACGTACCGGACGCAAATCAACCTGTGAGCCAGGCAAAAAGGCATTGACGCCGATATCAACCGACAGACCGCCTTTGATGCGACTGATGATACGACCTTCAACAACGGCACCTTCTTCCAGAGAATTCCAAATTTTCTGACGATCCGCTTTTTCTTTGGAAAGGACAATCAGACCACTGTCACTCTCACCACCGCCGAAGAGGACATCATATACGTCGCCAACCTTGACGTTGATATTCCCTTTTTCGTCAGCAAATTCACGTAAGGGGATCATCCCTTCCGATTTGTAACCGACATCAACAACAACCGCATCAGGTGTTACCTGGACAATCGTTCCTTGCACAACGTCGTTACGCTTCAGCTCGAAGCCGCCCTGTTCATAGTCCTTGAGCAGTTCTTCGAAATTCTCCTCACCATCAAAATCCTGCATTTCATTGTCGTCGAACATGTCTTTGTCTTCTACCATTGGAGATGTTACCCCCTTGCGAATTTTCCGACGCCTTGCGACGGCGGACTCAAATTTTGAGACTGCGAAAGTTAGCACAGCATTTAAAAAAAACAAACCAATATTTTTCAGGCAGTTATTCTTTTTTTCAGTCGTTCCCTTTTTGTTTGCGGATTTGTTGCCGTTCCTTGACTTGCCGCGCCATCAATTCCAGGACATCATCGATGGACATCTGCGTTGAATCAACAACAACAGCATCGGGTGCCTGCTTTAGAGGGGCTTCAGCGCGATTGATATCGGCCTGATCACGTTCGCGTACCGCCGCGATGGTCTGGGCCAGATCGGCATCAATGCCTTTTAGCTGCAACTCTGCATAACGCCGCCGCCCACGTTCTTCAGCTGAGGCAGAGAGAAAAAACTTCACGTCGGCGTCGGGAAAAACCACCGTGCCGATGTCACGGCCTTCGAGAACAACCCCTCCCGACTCTCCCAGTTTTCTCTGCATCAGCAGCATAGCGGCGCGTACTGCCGATGATGCCGCCACTTGCGGCGTCAGCCTGGTTATTTCCGGGGTACGAATCTGCTCAGTGATATCTTCCCCCATGGCACAGACCTTGAGTCCCGTCCCGGTGGCGACCAGATCAATTTGCAAGTTGCTGCATAAATCTTTCAGTGACACCTCATCGTTCGGTTCCAGGCCACGCTGGGCAACCAGATAGGCAACAGCACGGTACATCGCCCCGGTATCGATATAGACATAGCCCAGCGCCTCAGCGAGACGGGTGCTGATCGTGCTCTTACCGGCACCGGCCGGACCATCAATCGCGACAACCAGACCTTTATCCCGTGTAATTTTACTTGTATCGATGACTGTCATGCTATCAGTCCTGACGGATCAGGGTGAGCAGATCCCAGAACCCGGGGAAGGAGGTTTCAGTGCAAGCGGTGTCCTCAATTGTCACTTCGCCGGCGGCCCGCAATGACGCAATCGCCATACTCATGGCGATGCGGTGATCGCCATAGGAGGTGACCTCACCGCCAGCCAGGTACCCGGTACCGGTAATCCGCATGCCATCAGCCAGAGGTTCTGCCTTACCCCCGAGCTGATTCAGACAATGGCAGACCGCCTCGATTCGATCGGTTTCCTTGACGCGTAACTCGGCAGCATCGGTGATGACTGTCACCCCGGCGGCAAAGGTCGCGGCCACACTGATTACCGGAAACTCATCAATAGCGCGCGGCACCAGTTCGCCGTTGATCTCTATCCCCGTCAACAAGCTGCTTTTGACCAGCAGATCCGCCACCGGCTCACCGCATTGCTGACGCTCGTTGAGCAGTTCGATCGATCCGCCCATCTGCCGCAAAATATCGATAATGCCGCTACGGGTCGGGTTGATCCCGACGTTTTTCAATAATAGTTCGGAGTCTGGAACAATCAGTCCGGCAACCAGAAAAAAAGCCGCTGACGAAATATCGCCCGGCACTATCAGGTCGCGCCCTTCAAGTGCAACCGGCCCCATCACCCGTGCGCCGA